>DATFGJ010000554.1:0-7243 GCA_035249585.1 Lacipirellulaceae bacterium | reverse complement strand
CATTGTCGCCGCTTTGGACTACGCGACGAGCGAATCGCGCGCACGCAGCGAGACCGAGGCGGTTGCGGCCGTTTAGTCAGGAGATTGTGGGAGGCGTCTCTGACGCCGGTTTCTCGCTGCAACCAACTTTCGTATGCACGCGCGCCATCGGGGCCGGAGACTCCTCTCACAATGTGACGGGCCTATGCGCATTCGCCAACTGACCGCGTCGATCGTTCGGCTGCCGCTGAAGCGAGCATTCGTGCATGCGTCGGCCGCGCGCGAAGAGAGCGAAAATGTGCTGGTGCGGTGCGAATTAGAGGGTGGCACCGCGGGCTGGGGAGAAGGCGTGCCGCGCAGCTACGTTACGGGCGAGACGCCCGAAGGCTGCTTGGCGCAACTGACGGCGACGCCACTAGGCGATCAAATGTCGGCCGATTGCCAATCGTGGCCGGATGTCGTACGCCTGTGCGAGAGCTTCGCACCGGCGATGGATCGCGATGATCCACGGGGCTGTTACGGCAACGCGCTGCGCTGTGCGGTGGAGTTGAGCATTCTCGACGCGTTTGGCCGGCTTTTCGGCGAGCCAGTGTCGAGCGTGACGCGATATTACCCGCCGGCCGCGCCCATCCTCGGCTCGCATGACAGCGTTCGCTACAGCGCAGTGATCGACGCCAGCAGCGCCGGCTTGCCGCGCAAATCGCTCGTGCGCCGGCTGTATGGATTCGCCCATTGCAAGGTGAAGGTTGGCCACCCTGGCGATGACGATGCCGAGCGGCTGCGCATAATTCGCCGCTGGATTGGGCGGGCAATGGATTTGCGCGTCGACGCGAACGAAGCCTGGCCGGCGGCCGAGCTGTTCAATAAGCTCGAGCCGCTTACGGCGTCGGGCATCAGCTGCGTCGAGCAGCCGGTGCCTCACGCCGAGGTGGACTGCCTGTCAGAAGCGCGACGGCAAATAAAAGTCCCAATCATGCTCGACGAGTCGCTCACGAGCATGGTGGACGCCGAGGCGGCGATCGCGGCGAATACGTGCGACCTGTTCAATATCCGCCTGTCGAAGTGCGGCGGATTCCTGGCAAGCCTGCGGATTGCGGCCGTTGCCAGAGCGGCTGGCCTCGCCTACCAATTGGGTTGCCACCCTGGCGAAACGGGCGTTTTATCCGCTGCCGGCCGCCACTGGGCCTGTTCGGTCGACGGCGTGCGCTACCACGAAGGATCGTACGACCGTCATCTATTCCGCCGTCTCGTCACCAATGAGGACACCACATTCGGCTACGGCGGTCGAGCGCCAGCCATCAAGCAGCCTGGGCTGGGGGTAACGATTGATGTCGAAGTGCTTGACGAATTCGTTACAGAACAGCGCGTATTCGAGGTGGCCTAAGGTAGGTTACGCATCCAAATCGGTTAGATTCGCTAACGCGCAGCCCGCTCCGGTGCCAGCTCGGCAGCCTTTTGGCGATATTCGGCCGCCTGTTCGCTGCGGCCAAGCGCTTGCATCACCGTTGCCATCTGGCGATAGGCGCCTTCGTGCTTGTCGTTGAACTGGATGGCGCTGGCGAATGACGCGGCGGCCTTTTCATTGTCGCCGAGCTTCGAGTAGGCGATTCCGCGCTTGTAGTAGTGATCGGCCTGCGTCGGTTCCAGGCGGATCGCCTCATTGAAATCGGCGATCGCTTTGTCGTATTCCTCGAGCTGCATATATGCCAGGCCGCGGTTCACGTAGGCGGGCGTATATCGGTCGCTGGCGGCAATGGCGTTGCCATAAGCGCGAACAGCCTCCAGGTAATCGCCCAGCTTGGCGTGCGTGAAGCCCTCCCAAAGATTGGCGCGCGGGTCCGGCTCCTCGACGTTTAAATTGGCCGACTGCACGAAATCGGAAATCGCCATCTTGTCTTCGCCAATCAAGTGGAAGCAAATGCCGCGGCGAAAATACGTCTCGGCCAAATCCGGGCTGAGCTTGAGCGCTTCGGTGAACGACTTGATCGCCTTGCCAAACTCGCCTTTCATCCGCTCGCCGATGCCCCGGCCGTGCAGCGCGGCAGCCCGGTACGGCGTATACGCCGGGTTCTTCTCGTCCAACAGCTTCAACAGCGTTTCAGATTGGTCGACGGCCGCCTGGTAGGCTGCCTTCTTGGTGGCTTCGTCCTTCGCCGCTTTGCCGTGCTCGATGTGCGCGCTGGCAAGCGTCAGATGCCCTTGCACGTACGGGATGTCTTCCTGGCCCTTCTTGGGCTTGTAGTTCTGGATCGCGCGGGCAAACTCGGCGGCAGCCTCGTCAAACTTCTCTTCGCGCAAATAAACGGCTCCCAGCGAGAAATAAGCTTCGTAGTCCTCGGGGTTAAGGCTGATCGCCTCTTGCAAGTCGGCCAGGGCCTCGTTGATTTTATAGACTCCCGCGTGGCCAATGCCGCGCAGGCGATAGGCTTCAGCGTTTTGCGGGTCCGCCGCAAGCACGCGCGTCAGTGGTTTGATTGCCTGCGGGGCGTAGCCCAACATGACGTACGATTTGCCCAATCCGAACTGGGCCTGCAAGTTGGTGCGGTCGCTCTTGACGGCCGCCTCAAAATCGGGGAGCGCCTGATCGGCTGCGCCGGCCTCGAGAAACATTTGCCCACGCGCGACCAATGCCGGCGTGAAATTTGGCATTTGGTCGGTGGCCAGTTTGAACTCCTCGATCGCCGCCTCAAACTCCTCCATGCCCGCTAGCGCCTGGCCGCGACCCGTATATCCCATCAGCACGGCAAGCGAGCGATTGAATGGGTCTACTGAACCGTATTGGAGCAACTTGGTATAGGCGGCAAACGCCTTATCGTATTCCTTGGCCGCGATGGCCTCCTCCCCTTCTTTGGCGGCAGCCTGGGCTTCCTCCAGCGTGATGTCCGCCGCGGTTTGCGGCGCCTCGCCTTCGGCGCCGGCCTCCGCAGTTGCATCATCCATTGTTTCCGTTTCCGCCTCAGTCTCCTGCGCGCGGGCGATCGCGCTCGTCGCGAGTCCGGCGAAAATCGTAAGTGCAAGCAACAACAATCGGCGGCACAACACGAACAGGAGAGAATTCATAGCCGTTCAATCCAAAATCAAAATTTAGTGCGGGCGCAGTTAATGAAGCAGTTTGACACCCGGCTCATGGGCTATCAACGATGCGCGAGTGGCACGCCGAGAGCCAGGTTGGGTACAAACCATAATCTAGCGTACCACAACGTCGAATCGGCGCTGGCAGGTACAAGGGTGCAACCACTTCATTGTATTCATCTGCGTGCATGCCGAGCAGTCGCTTTGTAGCGATGGCGCCGGTTGCGCGAGCCGTTCTGCCCGGCCGCCGCCCGATCGATTATTTTACGTTACCGACGCTGGGCCACGCGCCCTCGCGGCTAAATGACGAGCGCCGCATCACGGCTTGCTCGGCCGGCGCGGGATCACTATGATTTTTGCGGGCGAAGGCGTTATTTTAGCCGTTTATTTGCCGCTGGTTCCGCGCTTTGCCCGCCGATTATGGACTCGATTAACCCACTATTGATCTACGCCGCCGTGCTCGTCGGGTTCGTGGCCACGAACCTGATTCTGGCCCAGGTGGCCGGCCCCAGAAAAAAAACGACCGTCAAGGAAATGCCGTACGAGTCAGGCATGGACCCCGTGGGCGACGCCCGGCAGCCGTTCGACGTGAAATTCTACCTGGTGGCGATCCTGTTTCTGGTATTCGACGTGGAACTCTTGTTTCTTTACCCGTGGGCAGTCGGGGCATACGTGGATCCAGCGACCAGCCCGGACTGGAAAACGAATCCGGGCATCCCAGCCGAGCTGCGCAGCACCGTTTTCGCCGTGATGCTCGTGTTTATGGCCACGCTGGTGATCGCCTACGTGTACGCTTGGCGCAAAGGGGTGTTCCGATGGCGGTAGGACTGCCTGAAAACGTATTTCTGACGCAGCTCGATGCGGCGGCCAACTGGGCCCGCTCGAACAGCCTGTGGCCGATGCCGTTCGCCACGGCTTGCTGCGGCATCGAGCTGATGGCCACGGCCGCCTCGCGGCACGATATGGCCCGGTTCGGCGCCGAGGTGATGCGCTTCAGCCCGCGACAGTGCGACCTGTTGATCGTCGCCGGGCGCGTGGTGATGAAGATGCTGCCGGTGCTGCAGCGGATCTGGCTGCAGATGCCGGAGCCGAAGTGGTGCATTTCGATGGGCGCCTGCGCCTGCACCGGGGGCGTGTTCGACACTTACGCGGTGGTGCAGGGCGTGGACCGGTTCATTCCGGTCGACATGTACGTGCCGGGCTGCCCGCCGCGGCCAGAGCAGCTGCTGGCGGCGATCATTGAGATGCAGGCGAAGATCAAGCGCACCGGAACGATCACGGGGCGAGAATTTGCCGAGCGCACGCAGTCCGATGGGCCGCCGCCGTTCGACCGCGACGAGGTTCGCCGCTCGCAAGAAGCCACGCCAGTGCCAGGGGTGGAGGTTTACATGCCGCCCAGCGTGGGTGTTAACAAGTGATTGGACGCACGAACACATGATTCCGGACTGCAGCCCTCGGCTCTGCCGGGGGTGTGTTGAATCGCATCGTTCTCAATGACGGAACCGCCCGGCGGAGCCGGCGGCTGACGGCCCAAACCGATGGTTGACCTGAAGACACTCCACGACCGCTTCGGCTACGACATCACGGAATCAACCTTCCGCGATAACCGCCGCGTTGTCGTGCCCAGCGAAAAAGTTTACTTCGTGCTCGAACACCTGTGGCGCGAACAGGGGTTCGACATGCTCGTGGAGTTGACGGCGGTCGATTACCTGGAGTATCCGAACGCGACAGACCGCTTCGGCGTGATTTATTGCTTGCTGAACACGAACAGCGGCGAGCGGCTGATCGTAAAGACGTTTTTGAATCCGCCTGAGCTGCAGTTGCCGTCGGTGTATCCATTGTGGCGCTCGGCTGACTGGCTGGAGCGCGAAGTGTTTGATATGTACGGAATCACGTTCGCAGGCCATCCGGATTTGCGCCGCATTTTGATGCCGGAGGAATTCACGGCCTTTCCCCTGCGAAAAGATTATCCGCTGAAAGGCCGCGGCGAACGGCATAATTTCCCTGTGATCACTAGGGCGGAGAGTTAACCAAGTTGGGGGTTGAGAGTTGAGGGTTTAGAGCCCAAAACTTGGACCATCAACACTTAACCCTCAACACTCCACTTTTCAATGCCGCTAACCCTCGCCGACACGCTGCCGCAGGATGGTGCCGAGCAAGAGTACCTGTGGACGCTCAATTTTGGTCCGCAGCATCCGGCCACGCATACCACGCTGCGCATCGTGCTCACGCTGGACGGCGAGCGCGTCGTGGATGCCGTGCCGCACATCGGCTACCTGCATAGCGGTTTCGAAAAGCTGGGCGAGCATCTCGATTTCAACCAGTACGTCACGATTGTCGACCGGATGAACTACGTGTCGCCGGTGGCCAACGAGATCGCCTGGCACCATGCGGTAGAGAAGCTGCTCGGCATCGAAATCACCCCGCGCTGCAAGTATTTGCGCACGATCCTGGCCGAGCTGATGCGGCTGCACGACCATTTGCTCAATGTGGGCACGTCCGCGCTCGACTTGGGCGCATTCACGGCGTTCCTTTACGGCTTCCAGGAACGCGAAAAAATCTATGACCTCGTGGAATACGCATCCGGCCAGCGGTTCCACGCCAGCTACACCCGCGTCGGCGGCGTGCTGTTCGACGTGAATAGCGCCTGGATCGAACGCGTTCGCGAGTTTATCAAGGAATTCCATTCCACGTATGATGAGATCGACAAGCTGCTGACGCGCAACCGCATCTTCATCGACCGCACCAAGGGCATCGGCGTTTTGAACAAGGCGGACGCGATTAATTTCGGCGCGACCGGGCCGATCGCGCGGGCCAGCGGCGTGGTGCGCGACCTGAGGAAGGATGAGCCGTATTTGGCATACGGCGACCTGGACTTCAAGGTGATTTGCGCGCAAGGCGGCGATTGTTACGCTCGCTATCTTTGCCGCATGCGCGAGATGGGCGAGAGCCTCAAAATCATCCAGCAAGCAATCGAGAACATTCCGGGGGGACCGGTGAATGTCGACCCGGGCACCGACGTTGTTTTGCCGGCCAAGCCCACCGTGTACCGCAGCATCGAAGGCCTGATCCAGCATTTCGAAGTTTTGATGCCCAACCGCGGATTCCCGGTGCCGAACGAGGAGATTTACGCGGCGACCGAATCGCCCAACGGCGAGCTGGGCTTTTACCTCGTGGGCAACGGCACGCCGCGCGCGTACCGGGCGCGCACGCGGCCGCCATCATACATCCATTTCGCAATGTTGCCGCACATGATTCGCGGGTATCAGTTGAGCGATTTGGTGGCGGTGCTGGGAAGTCTCAATATCATTGCGGCGGAGCTTGATAGGTAAACCTGCGACAACTAAACACAATACGAATCTCTCGCAAAGGCGCTAAGGCGCAAAGCATTAGTATTAGCTGCAACATCATTTACTTTGCGCCTTGGCGCCTTTGCGTGAGACATGCATTGACATGACTGTATTGAGTGAGCAACTGCGTGAGAGAATCCGGGCTGAGTTCCCGAAGTATCCCGACAAGCGCGCGGTGACGCTGCCGGCTCTGCACATCGTGCATGATGCGCAGCGGGCCGTTTCACCGCAGGCGATTGAGGAGATTGCGCAGCTCTTGGAGCTGCACCCGGCCGAGGTGGCCGACACGATGTCGTTCTACGGCTTCTTCCGCGACCCGGAGCATCCGCTGGGGCGGCATCGGGTGTGGGTTTGCCGCAGCATTTCCTGCATGCTCCGCGGCGGCGAGGAGCTGTTGGTCGGCCTGGGCCGGCGATTGGGTATCAAGCCGGGCCAGACGACGGCGGATGGCAGGGTCACGCTGGAGTTCGCGGAGTGCCTCGGCGCCTGCGAAGGCGCGCCGTGCATGCTGGTGAATGATGAATGCCATATGAACTTGACAGAGAATTCGGCGGCGGAGTTGATTGAAAAGGTGAGTAAGTGAGTGAGTGAGTGAGTGAGTAGGTCCGAGACGATTCCCTACTCACCTACTCACTTAATAAACTATGCCCGCGTTTGAACCTGTACTACTGGCCCGCGTCGGCAAACCTGGCAGCGCGCTCTTGGGCGGCTACCAGGCCGACGGCGGATACATGGCGCTCCGCAAGGCACTGGCGATGCCGCCCGACGAGGTGACGAAGGTGGTCAAGGATTCTGGCCTTCGCGGCCGCGGCGGCGCCGGTTTCTCGGCCGGCACGAAGTGG
>DATFGJ010000553.1:0-20599 GCA_035249585.1 Lacipirellulaceae bacterium | reverse complement strand
CCAATGCAGGCGTACCTGAGCCGGCAAGCACGTTGTTGCTAATATTGGGCGCCGCCGCAGGAGTCCGGATGCGACGGCGATTCGCCTCGCAAGTCCCATCAACTCATTAACGCGTGACGCACGTCGAAAACTGACCGTTTTTGGAACTTCCAGAGCCTGCATGATTCCTCGCGTAGGTTGCCCCAACCAGAGATCGAACGGCAAGCGGCTTGCGCGCGTAGGTGTTCGCGAGCGAAGCGGGAATCAGCGATATGCGATCCTACTTCGGTGACTCCTCATCAGCGCCCTGCGGTGGGCTCTTCCTCAGCACGAATCAGAATCTTACTTGCGCGCACAGGAGAACTTCTCCGAAGCAGGCTAACGAATAAGGTAGACCACCGAGCAACTGAAGATCTGTTACCAATCGATGCCGAAGGGGCAAGCGACAAAACTCGTCATTTTTGGTCAAGGCCGCCAAGACGGGCTCAGCAATGTTGAGAAGGCGATTTGCCGGAAGTCAGGAACGTGAACGGTTCATGACACTGCAGCAGAGTCATACTTTCTGTCTCGCCACCAGTCAGCAGCCTGCTCTCCGGACCAGCGGTCGGCGCACTCGCAAAATGCCAGTGCTTCTTCAACGGCCACAATGTCCGCGTAGCGCTGATCCGGCTCCTTCGCGAGACACTGCAGCACAACCTCCTGTAAGTCGGACGGAATTTCCGGGCGGAGGCAAGCCGGCGGCAGGATCGGATCATGTAAGTGGGCAACTATCATTTGAATTGCCTTCTGCCGCTGAAAAGGGGGCTGCCCGGTCAGCATGAAATACATGATGGCTCCCAGACTGTAGACGTCGCTGCGGGCATCGATTTCATCCTCGCCGGAGGCCTGTTCAGGCGACATGTAAGCTGGTGTGCCGGCTAGCGATCCATCCAATGTCAATTTGCAGGCGTCTGCGTCGAGCTGACTTGTTTGCACAAGCCCAAAGTCGAGAAGCTTTGCGACGTCGTATTGTCCGCCACGCTCACAAATAAAAACGTTACTTGGCTTCAGGTCGCGGTGTATCAGGCCGATGGAATGTGCCTCACCGAGTGACCCGCATACCTGCCGCATAAAATGGATGATCCGCTCCGGTGGCAGGGGGCCGTGATACTGTACCATTCGCTCCAAGTCAAATCCAGGCAAGTATTCCATGACATAATAAAACGTGCCGTCGTCAGCATGGCCGTAGTCGAAGATCTCAACGGTATTTGGGTGGGTGAGACTTGCAGTGGCTTGAACTTCGCGTTCGAAACGCCGCAACGTTTGTGGATCGCCGGCCCGTTCGGGACGGATCAGCTTGATTGCGCATGGCCGGCGAAGCAGCGCGTGTTCGGCCAGATGAACCTCACCCATGCCACCGATTCCCAAGCATTCCTTCAGTCGGTACTGACCGAGCTTGCGAGTCTCGAAAGCTTGCCGTTGCAAGATGTTGATCCGATGAGAACCAAGGATTGCGAATATGGCGCTGACGGCCATCCAGACGCCCATTTCACGGAAATACGTGAACCGGAGATTCGCATTCAGCTCGTCCTCCGCCAGAGCCATGGCCAACGCGCTTACGCCCAATGGCACTAAGGCCATGAGCCCCACGACCATGGCACAGCGACGCCACGTATTTGGAATAAACAGTCCGTAGGCGACTATAATTGCAAAGGCGGGCAAGGTTATGGCGCTTCCGAGTACCCAGCCACCGGCCTCTCCCAACGGCGCGTAATTGCCGAGCGCTCCGGACTGCATGGGGACATAGATGTACACCGCATACGTGAGCAAGCAGCCACTAAAGAGCATCAGCTCCAGTACTCGTAGCTTGCCAATGGCTAGCGGCCGACTTGACCAAAGCATGGCAGCCACGAGGCATGCGACTGTCAAGTAAAAGCCAACATAGGCCCATTCCAGCCAGTCGGTGCCAAAAAACCCCGTACCTTGGAGCGGGCTCGGTAGATGAACCGCGAAATAGGCTAGGGCGACAAAAACGGCGATAAGAGATAGGACCCGTAGCCGCTTCCTCAACAGCGTCTGCACCTCTTTGCTCTCGTGAGGCCCCGAATCGCGTACGAGAGCCACTTTAAATCCTTCGACCTTCGCGATACCTTCCGCATGAGCGCTTTGATGCTCATCTTTTCTTCGGCCGAGCGGGCTGACCTGCGTCCCGATGCTGGAATCCGCTTCGATAGCGCAATGTAATTCCACTTGGATCCGAATTTGGTGGGCGTGGGCGGGAAAACGTTGCAAGAATTCGTCCAGGGACGGCCGATCTCCAAATTCTTCACGTAACAAGTACTCGTTGTAGATCAGATCAATAGCGTGCTCGGCGACGGCCGATACGTCCGGGTAACGTCGTAAGTAATCTTCCGCAGGTATCCACTCGCTACGCCGCCAACGTTCGCTCTGGTCAATTAAAAGCACCTGCGCGATTTGGCCGGCGGTTAGCGTCTCACACCGCGCCACATACTCGTTCACATCAGGTCCTCGACCGTGCCCCCATAATTCCAACAGCTGGCACGCTGGATTGTTGATCTCAAGGGTAGGGTCGAGTTGCGCCATTTGCCTGGCGGTCAGAAGCGGGAGCATGCAACAAGCATAGCGGACAAATGATTATTGCCGACTGTCGTGGAATAGAACACGTTTAGTTCATTTGGTCATCATTCAAGCCCAATTGAGACGCGATCCGATCGATTGCACGTCCTAGTTGCATTCGGCGCGCCTCCGGTTTACCTCCCATTCGGTTGGCAACTTCACTCCAATGCAGTCCATCGGCGCGCAGATTGGCAATTTGCAGCTCTTCGGCACTCAATTGCTTTCGCACCTCGACCAATAGCTCCCGTGTTTCGGCCAACTCGCTCGGGGTCGCCGCCCGACTGGGTATGTTAAGCTCGTCGACTGGATGCCAGGCGAGGCGGCGATGGTCACGTCGCTGGGCGCGCTCGCGGCGAGCTTGAAAAGCAAGCTTGTTTCGGGCCATGACCACCAGCAGCTTCACCAGATCGCCCGGCTCGTCGAGGTCGTATTGTCCCGCCGCGGCCCGCACAAAGAAGCTTTTGAGTACCGACTGACAGATATCCATTGAGTCCAGCACGCGCTGCAGCCGTGGATCGCGCAGTCGCAGGCGAATCTCTCGGCGGATGACCGCTTCGTATTGGCTGACCAGCTCGACGGCGGCCTGCTCGTCTCCAGTGCGAATACGCCGGATCAATTCCGAAAAGTTTTCAGCTGTAGCCATGGAATCTCCCACCACATTCGACGGCTCCAAGCTACTCCGTTTGTTAGCGCCGAGCCAGCTAGGGCGGAAAAATCTATTTGAAATCTGTTCGGTCAACACCGCATTCGCAATGAGATAACTAGCGGTGTTGCGGCGGCACTGCGTCTCAGTCGTGACTTTAATGTGTTGCCAGGGAGAAGGTATGAAGAAGCGATTTTTGCTTTCGATGAAGCGAGTATTCTGCGGAATACTGGCACTCTGGTTTTACCTTGGAGCGTCGAGCCACGCCGACTGCGACTCAATTTATTGGAGCAACTTCATTGGTGGCACTATCCAGCGGGCCAAGATCGACGGCACGGGGACGACAACCCTCGTCACGGGGCAAAATACGCCGATCGGACCGGCGTTGGATGTTGCCGGCGGTCTGATGTACTGGGGCAATCGCGGTGACAAAAACATGTATCGAGCGAATCTCGACGGCAGCGGCCAGACAACCGTCCTCGCAGGCTTTGGCGGCGGAGGACTCGTTCTCGACCCTGAGGGCGGGCGGATGTATTGGACCAACGATGTTGCGGGAAATATCCAGCGGGCCAACCTCGACGGTTCCGAGCGGACAGTTCTTGTCACAGGGGAAAACGACCCGCATGCTTTACGAGTGGACCTCGCCGGGGGGCACTTATATTGGCCCGAACATGGTGCCGGCCGCATCCGCCGGGCCAACCTCGACGGTACGGGGGTAACGACTCTCGTCAGTGGACTGGCTCAACCGGTCCTTCTCGATCTCGATATCACTCGCGGCCATATCTACTGGACCACTAGGGGGACTGGCGATATTCGGCGCGCGAACTTGGACGGCTCCGGCCAGCAAGTCCTCGTCCAGAACCTGAATAATCCCGCCGGGATCACGCTCGATGTCAGCGGCGGCAAGATGTACTGGGCCAATATTGGTAGTGGTGACATTAGGCGGGCAAACCTCGACGGTACTGGGCAGGAAACCCTCATTACAGGGTTGCCCGGACCAATCTTCATCGCTTTAGTCCTGACCAAGCCGGGTCTATTCGGCGACTACAACCAGAACGGCGCCGTCGACGCCGCCGATTATGTGGTGTGGCGTAACGGAGTAGGAACAACGTACGCCCAGGCCGACCACGACGTGTGGCGGGCACACTTCGGGCAATCGGCCGGCAGCGGCGCGGCGCTACCCTCCGTCCAGCCGTTGTCGGCCGCCGTGCCCGAGCCGTCTTCGTGCGTGTTGTTCGGCATAGGCATGATCGCAGTCGCAGTCGGGCGCGCCGTTTCAATTCGGCCATTCAATTAATTGGGAGATCGTGATGAAGCATTGCTTGTATCTGAACGCCGCGGAATATCGCACCACTTTTCAAAATCGCACGTTTTACTGGGGTTGTATCCTCGTGACTGCCATGAGCTCGTGCATCGGTTTCAAGGCCCATGCTGACGTCATCGTCGTCCCCAATTCGCTAGCGACAAGCGATGGCAATTTTTTTCACGATGGGGGAGCGGTCCCAGTGCGCGTCATGCAAATATATGACGCCTCACAGTTCTCAGCCGTGTCTGGGCCAGTGCTTATTACGCAACTCGCGTATCGGCCCGACACGGCTCCAGGGCCGTCTGGCCCCCGCCTGCTTACTCTTCAGATTTTCGCTTCGACGACAAGCCGTACGGTCGCCGGCCTAAGCAGCACCTTTGCGGAAAATATCGGCTCAGACAATGCGCTCATTTTTAATGGGACTCAGACCTGGAACACCGCGAATCTGCCCGGTGGCGGCAACACCAAGCAGTTTGACATCCTGGCACCCTTGACGACGCCGTTCCTCTACGACCCGGGCGCTGGGAACTTGGTGCTGGATTTTCAAATTGCCAGCGCGGGCGGCGTGGCAATCCGACGGGATGCAGTTTCTGGCAATCCCACGGTCAACTTTGTCGCCGCTTTCGGCTCGGCCAACGCGACCAGCGGCAACGTGCTCGGCTTTGGATTCGTTACGCAATTCACTGTTCAGCCCATTTCTCAGCTGCCGGGCGACTACAACCAGGACGGCGCCGTCGACACAGCAGATTATGTCGTGTGGCGCAGGGGCTTGGGGATTACTTACATGCAGACCGACTACCACGTGTGGCGCGCCCACTTCGGCCAAACCGCCGGCGGCGGCGCGGGTGCCACGGCCTCGGTGCGTGCCGCCGTCCCGGAACCGGCGAGCTGGTTGACGCTGATGCTAGGAATGTTGGCAATATTCCTTAACCGCCGCGCTGTTCGACCGACTTAGAACAGCCATCCCCAAGGTGACTTTTCCTTTGATT
Source organism: Lacipirellulaceae bacterium (assembly GCA_035249585.1). Classification (GTDB taxonomy): domain Bacteria; phylum Planctomycetota; class Planctomycetia; order Pirellulales; family Lacipirellulaceae; genus JABDGM01. Next base: position 15,066 of record DATFGJ010000553.1, on the reverse strand, counting down.
GGCCGTCGGGCGACTGTCTGCTCCATGAAACATGGCGCCAAAGGATCGGCTCATGTTCAGGCGTTGACCTGCATACGGTCCCCGTATCGACACGTAATTGAAGAATAACTCCAGTGCGCATCGCCCAAAATGACTTATCGGTCTTCTCTCCGCCTTTCACTCTGGGTTGCGCGCCTGCCGCAACTTGCTGTCGCCCCGACTGTTGCGGTGGCATTCGAGCGAACGATTGATCTCTAATATTTTCCCTGAACAACGTGCCTGATGGCCCATTTTTTGCACGAATGGAAGTATCACCTCGGGAGCTTCGACGCATGGCAGAACGAACGTCGCCGACGGCCGAAGTATTCGAAGAGCAGTTCCGCGAATCCATCCGCGTCGGCTTCAACTGGGATCGCTTCCTGCGCGAGCGCTGGCCGATAGAACGGGTGTTGTTGGTTTCCGAGAACGACCTCGGGCGGTGCTTTACCCCTTGGTACGTGGGCAAGGGGGCCGAGGAACTGCCCTATGACCATCCGCACGCCGTGCCGATGAGCCTCAGCGATGTGCCCAAAGCGTTTGCGATCTTAAGCGACGAGCGCAAGGCGGACATCCAAGAAAAGATCGACAATTTTCGAGGCGGGCCGAGTCCGGTGCGATTTATCACTCCGACCTATGCGCTGCCGGACGACAGTTATTTCGTCCTCGACAATAACCACAGCTTGTCCGCGCTCGCTCTGAGCGGCAAGCCCTTCGAAGTGGAACTTTGGAACGTGCGAGGCCCGTTTGAGAAGGAATGTCTGCTGGACTTGGACTTCTGGTTGAAGGACAAGGCCAATGAATCTGCGGACGAATAACCAACCGGGAGCATCGACAATGGCACGGCCGAGCCGACGCGAGCACAAGGCACTGTTTGACCTCCACTGCCACATCCTGCCGGGAATTGACGACGGCGCTCAGTCGCTGGAGGAAGCACTTGCGATGGCGCGCTTTTACGTCGCCGACGGTGTGACCTGTGTCGTGGCGACGCCCCATTGCCACCGCTACGTCCACTTGCTCCGGGGCGACGTCCTCCCTGCCGTCTCCCGGTTCAACGAAGAGCTGCGGGCGGCGGCGGTCCCGCTCACGGTCTTGCCGGGGTCGGAGATCCAGGTCGTCGATACCATGGAGTATCGGCGCGAATTCGAGCGGGGCGACTTTTGCCACCTCGGGGACGGCCGGGAATTCACTTTGTTGGAATTCAACTGGCAGCGCGAACTCTTCCCCGCCGACGCGGAGGAGCTGATCCGGTGGATCCGCGGTCAAGGAATGACGCCGATCTTGGCCCACCCGGAGCGGCATAACTTCTTCTGGGAGGACTTGACGCGTGTGGACGTCCTGGCGGACGCTGGCGCGTGGTTGCAAGTGACGGTTGATTCATTGATTGGCAACCATGGCCCAGCACCGTCACAGGCCGGCCGCGATCTTTTGCGAAGGCACCGCGAAATAGTCCTCGCGTCGGACGCCCACAACTTGAAACGGTGTTCCGGCATGGCGGCCGGTTACCAGTGGGTGCGGGAGCATGAGGGTGACGACTGCGCCGACGACCTCCTCTGCCGCGGCGAGCATGTACGAGCCCGCCTTGAGCGCACGGCTACAGCCGAGAAATAAGGTGTCGGGACTTTCACCGAGCACTTACAGCGAGACTCTTGGAAATCAGTTTCGTCGACGGCGACTTCCTTGACGCTCTTCGTCCACTAGCCAGACGGCGGCTGCCGCGTTTCATTTCCCGAACGTGTGATTAACTTCGACGCGCGAAATGTGCCAAGACTCGTTCAACCATGAGACCTTCTAGAACCCACACCATTTAGAAACGTTAAGCCACTTGCGGACCGGCGAACTCCGGCGACCGCGGCTATCGCTTCCGCTGGGCGTGCCAAAACTTATTGATGCGGCGATCTCTAACACATATATAGAGTGCCGAGAAGTCGTACGTTTTCTCGGACTGAGCCGCACGGCCGCTCAGGGCCCGGAAACATCTCGGCAAACTAAGGTCTATTGAAACGCCATTGGCGAAACTACAATGGGCCATGAGCAGTGGCATTCAACGGTGTACGTCATGGACATGCTCACGTACGTTCCGCGACAACCCTTAGCCGAATTCATAGAGTTGTTATGGCTGTATAAACGTAAGGCTTCGGCCCACACGAAGGAACGCCTTCTGCCCACCGGGCATATGGAATTGGTGATGGACCTTCGGGACAACACGCCCGGTCCACTGATCTGCGGGGCACACTCGAAGCCGTGCGTTATTGACACAGCAGAGCCGGCAACCATTGTTGGAGTGCATTTCAAGCCGGGCGGCGCTTTCCCCTTTCTTAATTTGCCGGTTGGCGAGTTGAGTAATGAGCACGTCTCCCTAAATACAATTTGGGGAAGAACTGCCCAAATGCTGCGTGACCGGCTGCTCGAAGCCAAAACGCCTGCTGCGAAATTCGGTGTTCTTGAGCAATCCCTGCTGCGACAAGCCCATCAGCCCTTTGCGCGACATCCAGCCGTTGCCTTTGCACTCAGCGAGTTCCGTAGCGAGTGGCCTTTGCGGACGATTGCCGAATTGACACAGAACATCGGTCTTAGCCCGCGGCGTTTCATTCAGCTGTTTACGGATGAAGTTGGACTGACGCCTAAGTTGTTTTGCCGGATTATTCGCTTCCAGCGGGCCCTTCGCCTCATTAACAACCAGTCAGTCGTGGAATGGGCGCCCGTTGCGGTAAGTTGTGGCTATTACGACCAGGCGCATTTCATCCATGACTTCCAGGCCTTTTCGGGGCTGAAGCCCACGACCTATCTGAAGTTACGAGGTGAGCATCTGAATCATGTCCCGCTCCGCAATTGAGGTAAAAAATTTCCAATACTCACTGGTCTGGACAGGACAGAATGGCGCGTGTCCGTCTGAAGTCCCTTTCAACCAGTAGAGGATACTTATGAACGACAACACCACCATGCACAAGTCTCAGATTGACGAAGTATTCCCATACCTATGTGTACGCGGCGGGTCCGACGCGATCGATTTTTACACTCGAGCCTTTGGCGCGAAGGAGCTTTTCCGACTCACAGAGCCCGGCGGGCGAATTGGGCATGCGCAACTCAAATTGGGGCCAGCAACGCTGATGCTCGCCGATGAATATCCTGAGTACGGAATCCAAAGCCCTCAAGCTTTTGGTGGAACGGGGATGATCCTCCATCTGCATTTGGATAATGTGGATGCTATGACGAAACGCGCGGTCGAAGCTGGTGCGACGGTTCTATTGGAACCCACTGATCAACCTCACGGCGAACGCCAGTGCCGCCTGCGTGACCCTTTCGGCCATGAGTGGCTTCTCGGGCATCAGATCGAGCAGGTTTCCCCTGAAGAGATGCAACGCCGTTTCAATGCGCAGTTCCCCGGAAACGGTCCTGGCTGAAACGGAACAGCAAGCGACATGAACATTCTGCGATGATCATGAAGGTGTCTCGCAATCATGCGATAGAGCGAGAAACTCACTCATAAATGAGACGTGTCAAATTATGACCGTCTTTGAGACGACCCTCGCCCGCCGTTTCTTGCATGGGCCATCCGTCCTCGTCTTGGCCATTTAAGGAGCCACCTGCCCTGTTCGTTTGTAACAAGTTTGTAACGACAGATTGTTTGATAGAGTGTTCAGTCGAACAATTAATTGACGATCGGGATTTGGCACATGCATTAGATTCGATAAACCGAAACTAAGCTCATCTAATCCGAGGCCATAATGAAAAGCCGCTTTGCCCTGGCCCTCGCTTCCCTCTTGTCGGTTTCCTCGGCAGCTTTTTCGCAGACAGCTTATCCCGATGCACGCATCAATGACATCCCACACGTGAAGCAGCACGATGATTTCTGCGGTGAGGCATGCGTCGAAATGATGCTCCGCAAGCTTGGGAAGAAGGGCGATCAAAACTACGTCTTTGATATGTCGGGGCTTGACCCGCTGCGGGGACGCGGCTGTTATTCGTCCGATTTGGCGCGGGCGCTGAAACGCATCGGCTTCAAAACTGGCAACATCTTTATAAGCATCGATGCGGCCCGCGCTGGCGACGAAATCGAGGCCCAATGGAAACTGCTACACGCTGACCTCGTCAAAGGCATCCCGTCAATCGTCTGCATGCGCTCTGACGCCTCTCCCAACACGACCGAGCACATGCGGCTGATCGTTGGCTTCGAAGCAAAGAGCGACGCATTGATTTATCTCGACCCGGCCGGGCAGGACATCGATTATCAGCGGATGACTCGCACGACGTTTCTTTCGCTCTGGCCACTGAAATACGAACGATCAAAATGGTTGGTCATCCGCTTCCGTATGGAGGCGGGTGACATCAGGGAGCCGCACGCGACCATTGGCTTTACCAACGCCGACTACGCGCAGCACATCATCGCGCTGAAAAAGCGACTGCCGGATGAATTTAGCCTGTTCATCCAACGACCATTCGTCGTCGTGGGCGATGGCCCGTCGGACGATGTCAAATTCATTTGCCACCGGACTGTGAAATGGGCCATCGCACAGCTCAAACGGGATTATTTTCAACGCGACCCCAACGAGATTATTACCATCTGGCTTTTCAAGGACGACGGCAGCTACCGCAAATATGCTAAATCAGTGTTCAACGACGAACCGACCACGCCGTTCGGCTATTACTCGGCCGCCCATCGCGCTTTGATAATGAACATCGCCACGGGTACCGGCACGCTGGTGCATGAAATTGTCCATCCTTTCGTCCGCGCTAATTTCCCCAACTGTCCGGCGTGGCTAAACGAAGGACTCGGTTCGCTCTACGAACAATGCGGCCAGCGCGATGGCCACATCGTCGGCTACACGAACTGGCGGCTGGCCGGGTTGCAGCGGGCGATCAGAGACGGCACGGTCCCGACGTTCAAAGTGCTAACTGGCACGACCGACCACGAGTTCTACGCCGAAGACAGGGGCACGAATTACGCACAATCCCGTTATCTGTGCTACTACTTGCAAGAACACGGCAAACTCACGAAGTTCTATCGCGACTTTGTCGCCAATCAGAAAGACGATCCAACCGGCTACAAGACGCTGGTGAAGACTCTCGGAGAGGACGACATGGAGGCATTCCAAATGACGTGGGAGAAGTTTGTGCTGAGGCTGACGTTCCCATGATGGCCGCAGTAAGAGGTCCGTGGACGCCCCTTGCTTCGCTTGCCATCAACTATTAGTGCCCGATATGTGTCATCAATCCACCGTTTAATGACACGATGCTAATGAAAGCTCCGCTAACTCACCCTCTCGCAATTTCCTCTCCACCTCGGCCAGCACGTGTCGCAACTCCTTCAGTTGCTTTGAGACGCGCAGCAACATTTCATCGTCGCCGTTCGGATCCACTGTCAGCGACTCTACCTCGGCAATAAGCTGCGCAACATGCGATTGGAGCGCTATTAGCTTTTTGCGGTATTCGGGATTCATGATGTCAGGTACTGAATCACGTATCAGACGTTTCGGCCCAATATAAAGTAAATACGGGCGAATACTCATTTGGGGCTAAGCTGCCTACAAATCCGCACGTATTTGCGTACTCCGACCTGGGAAAGGACTACAAGATGACTGGGGCAATGAAGTGGACAATGGCATTTACCGTCCTGTTGGCGATATGCAACCCCGTTTTGGGGCAAGAGGTCCCCGCTGAGGGGGAAGAGCAAGCCAAACCGACGGTGGAGGCGGCACAAGATGAGCTCGAGGAGATCACCGGGCGCGTGAATCAGAGCGAGCAAGCGCAAAGAGTCAGGGCCGGCATCCTTAAGCCAATTTACTCCCTCGCTGAGACATTTTCGTTTTCAGCATTTCATTGGGTGGCATTCGCGACCATGGTGGCTGGAGTGGTTAGCTTTGCGCTGCAATTGACGTTGGGCAAGTTAGTCGTCTTGAGCCGTTCCGGCTTTAGTCCATCTGAGATACTCTCAGATGCGTTAGGACTCGCGGTAAGTCTAATCGGTTTGGTTCTCACAACGCAGGCAGCTACAGAAAACTCCAATTTTACGGCGAGCGCTTTTGCAGTGTTATCGTCAACCTGTGTGGGCGGGATTGCAGGTTTCGTGTTCTACATTTGGGGTCAGCGGCAAGAGCTTCAGGCTGTCGCGGGGAGAAAAAAAGCGGCAGCACTCGATCAGCATTCGACTAAATCTCCTCGTGAATAAACGACGAAAGATGCGATCCGACTGACCGTGCACATGCAAGAAGCGGCTTGTGATCGTCCAAAAGGTTGGACGCATGTAGCAGACTCTCGTCATCAATCTCGCCGACAGTAATCGCCTCAACCTCGGCCATAAGCTGCTCGATGCGAGCTATGATGCGAAGCAATTCTCGGCGGCAGTCGCGATACGGTGCATGGCCTGGAGTTGGCGACGTGTGTTTGGAGCTAGATTGTAAAAAATAGTGGAGTGTTGATCACGGCGCAGCACTAGGGTCCGCGTGAGGCGTGATGAGTACCTTGCCTTCTGTCATGTTATCGACATAGTGCCTTAGGCCCTCCTTCGCCTCATTGAGACCGACTCGCCGCTGAACGACACTCTCAATGCGGCGATCGATCACCATTCGCTGTATTCGCCCAGCGATGCGAAGGATTCCCAGAGTGCCACGTTGTCGCATCCATTCCCCAAGGTAGAATCCCTTAACCTCCTTGCTATGGAAAATCAGCTGCACCGGGTCGATGTTGCCGCAAGGTTCTTCGGACAGAGCTCCGTAGACATAAACGATGGAATCATGCGGCATCGAATTCATGACTGTCCCGGTCATGTTGCCGGCGATGGCTTCGAAGGCGACTGTAGCTCCCAACCGCTCGCACAATGTCTTCAGTTCATCGGCAAACGAATCGTTTGACGAGTTCAGCACGTATTTAGCTCCCAGGGATCTTAACAATTCGAGCTGTTCCTTGCGGCGCACCACGTTGATGAGTGGATACTCCTCTTCGACTGCCGTCGTTTGAAGCATTCTTCCCAGCTGGCTCGCACCAGCCGTATGCACAGCAGCATGGTGACCGCCCTTGCGCGCCGTTTCCAAGAGGCCAAATGCTGTAAACGGATTGATAATGAGACTTGCGGCTTGCTCGAATGTGATCTGCCGCTTAAGTGGGATGCACTCCGCAGCTTTTGCGACGAAGTATTCGGCCCACGTCCCGTTACGATCGCCACGTAGCGCACAGGCAACTCGTTTACCGTTTAACCAATTGGCTAGCCATCCGCCGCCGCTTGCCACGACTTCACCAGCGCCTTCCCAACCGGGCACTGTGGGAAGCTTCTTAAGAGTTCCGTATTTTCCCTGAAGGAGAAGAAGGTCCGATGGGTTACAGGGAGCGGCTCTGATCCTGACTAGCACTTGGCCCTTTTCTGGTTTCGGCACCGGGAGCTCGCCTACCTTTAAGCCGTTCAACGCATCGATAATATTCTGCCGGTACTCCTCCAGGACTAAGGCACGCATCTTTTTCGGACGGTCAGCCGACATTATCAAATCCAGTTTGGTTGGGTACTATGCATTGAAACAGGCTTCAAAGCTTTGAGCGAGGGTAAATTCGACTGTAATCATCACGATTATCTTTCTGGAATTGAAGGTCCCCTATAACGAGTTGTGCCAGTTGACTCGCCAGTGTCAAAAGCGGTGACATGAGCGGCCGGCTAGGATGCGGGCACGGAAGACGCGCTCTCGCGAACGCCTCGTGCAGGGAATCAGTGAATGAACCCCGAATACCGTGAAAAGTTGCTGGCCGTGCTGGCCAAGCTTGACGAGCTCGTTACTGAGGCTGACGCTATCCCGGCTGCACCAGGTGACGCCGAGATTTACGCTTGGATGGAAAACAGCCGAAAGCAATTAGTCCGAAATGCGCGCGAGCGTCGAAGCGAAGCTAGATCGGCTGGCGCTGTAGAATGGCGACTAAAGCCAACGTTCGTACAGCATTCCGTATGCGCCGCTGTCGAAGCTCTGAATATGCTTGGCTCATTCTCCACGTCAGCTTGATGTTGATACCTGCATTCATACAATCATTGGAATGTCCAGCCATCACTGGAGAATCATCATGCGATTGCTGTCGTTCGCACTAGTTCTATTGTGGCATGTGCAGCTTACGGTCAATCAAGCGGCGATTGCCGCTCCCGACGGGTTCACCGAGCTGCAGATTGGTGACAAGGCGCCCGATTTCGATCTGCCGGGCGTGGACGGCAAGCGATACTCGCTTAAAGACTTCGCCGACGCAAAGCTGCTCTTGGTTGTCTTTACGTGCAACCATTGCCCGACCGCGCAGGCTTATGAATCGCGGATCATGCAACTGCACGCCGACTACAAGGATAAAGGTGTCGCGCTCGTGGCCATTTCGCCGAACGATGACCAGGCATTGCGGCTCGACGAACTTGGCTACACGGACGTCGGCGATTCTTTCGACGACATGAAAGTGCGGGCTAAGGAGCGCGGCTTTGAGTTTCCGTATCTTTATGACGGCGAAACGCAGGCGACATCCCTTGCATTTGGCGTGATGGCGACGCCGCAGGTCTTCTTGTTCGATGACGACCGGAAGCTGCGTTATGTAGGCCGCATCGACGACTCCGACGTGAAGACGGTGACCAGCCACGACGCGCGGAACGCTGTTGACGCGCTGCTGGCGGGCAAACCGGTTCCTGTGGAGAAGACGCGCACCTTTGGCTGCTCCACAAAGTGGTCGGAAAAGCGAGCCGATGCGACGGCAGCGATCGAAAAGTGGAATCAGGAACCGGTCAAACTTGAACAGCTCGATGAAGACGGGTTATCTAAATTAGTCAAGAACGATACGGACGACTGGCTACTGGTCAACGTGTGGGCCACGTGGTGCGCCCCTTGCATCCTTGAGTTGCCCGAGTTTGTGACGATCAATCGCATGTATCGACACCGCAAATTACGCGTGGTAACGATCAGCATGGACGAGCCGGAGCAACACGAGCAGGCGCTGAAGGTTTTACAAGATGGCCACGTAGCGCTGGCGAACTATATATCCACGATTTCTGACCGCGATCGGCTAGCCGATCTGCTCGACCCGGAGTGGCGAGGGCCGCTGCCCCATACCGTATTGATTGCCCCAGGCGGCAAAGTGATTTACCGCAGCGACGGGCCAATTAAAGCTTTGGACGTTCGCCGTGCAATCGTCAATCAACTCGGCCGCACGTACGCCTCCCAGGTAAAAAAATAACGTCGAGCCACGCGCTTGCCAGGGGCCGAACTCTGGCGGAAGTTCGCGATGCGGCTGGACACGCCAATGTAACCGTTACGTCCGGATACTTACTTGCAATCGTGGACGATGACTTAATGGGGAGCTTGTTTCCCATTTCTTAGCAGCACACGCATCAGCAAAGCACTTCAGCGGACGTGTGGCAGGTCGCGGCACGCGGAATTATGCTTAGAAGCGTCTATTGGCGTTTACGGGCGCAATTGCGGGTTAGTCGCTTCAGTCGGGAGGTAAATCCGCTAATGAATTCGACAAACGCAAGTCCTTGTGATGGTTGAAACGTGTCTCAACTCATGGTTGCTTGGTATTAACCTGTCTATTGTGGTTAACGGGCGAGGTGTCGGCCAATCCCGTCACGCAAACCTATGCCTATCTTGAGTGGACGCGTGAGCAGAACGCATCTGCTACCGATGTAGCTTTTGACGTTGCGGCGGATTCGCTAGGCAATGTCTTTGTCACGGGTGAGACATATGGGCCGCTCAGCGGTTCAAGCCAGGGGTTGGGAACAACTTGTGGAGACGCGCGCTAAGGTCGAAGCGAAGCTAGATCGGCTGGGAGCTGTAGAAAAGGCCGCGCTGAAAGGCGTATGCTTTCGTATGCCTTACACTAGATTCACGACACCGAACGCCCGTCAATTCGAAACGCCCGAGGCGAAATACCGGTATAGTTCTTAAATGCCTTTGACAAGTAAATCGCGCTGGCAAAGCCGGCGCGCCGGGCGACGTCAGAGAGCGGCAGATCAGTCTCGCGTAATAGTCGGGTGGCCCGCTCCATGCGGATGCGAACGATCTCGGCGTGCGGCGAGCGGCGGAGCACTTTTTGAAAGCGGTGCTCGAGCATCCGCCGCGAGAGTGGCACCACGCGCAGCACGTCGCTCACGGTGATACCCTCGCAGGCGTGCTCGCGAATGTATCGCAGCGCGGTCGCGACGTCGCTGTCGTCGACCGCGTACATGTCCGTCGATTGGCGCTCGGCGATTCCCAGCGGTGAAAGAAGCGTGGCGTCGGCCGGCACCCGCTCGCCGCGCATGATGCGGTCAAGAAGCTGCGCAGCCCGGTAGCCCGCGCCGCGCGAATCGGGGATCACGCTCGATAGCGGCGGCGTGCACAGCTGGCAAAGCCGTTCGTCGTTGTCCACTCCAATCACGGCAACTTGTTCGGGCACGGCGATGTCCAACTCGCGGCAAACGTCCAAAAGCTGCTGACCGCGGAAGTCGTAGCACGCCATGACGCCGACCGGCTTGGGCAGCTTTTCCAGCCACGATTTCATCCGCCGCCGTTCGCGCGTCCACGAGAACCCTTCCTCGACCGGAGTGCGGCCTTCGAACACACTGCAGTCGCAACATTCTTCCGCGCAAACAGCTAAAAATCGCTCTTCTCGCCAGCGCGACCAGTTGAACAGCGGCTCGCCGCAATAGGCCAGCTTGCGAAAGCCCCGGTCGATGAGGTGGCGGGCGGCCAGCTCGGCGATCTCGCGATCGTTCGTTTCGACCCAGGGTATGTTGGGAATACGGCGGGCCGCGCTGACGTCTACCGTCGGCAGCCGGCTGCGGCGCACGACGGCGGCAATGGCATCGGTCTCGATGCGGGCGATGATGCCGTCGCCGCGCCAGTTCTTCATCCAGTCGGGCGGCGGCGCCCCGCGCTCGTGTTCGCCGACGTACACGCTCCATAGCTCATGCTCGCGCTGATAAGCGATGATGCCGTCGAGCAACCCGCGTCCGTAGGCGTTCGACGTCTCAATCAAAAGTGCGACCGAACGGCGGTCCGGCATGAGAAGCTCCGGCGCGAGCACGCGATAGAATAAGAGCCCGGTGCAGCAAACAATTGCGGCCGGACATGCTTCAGTATCCAAGTCACTGCTCGAGAAATCAAATGCAGCCGCGGGCTACCGGAGCGCAGCGCTGCTTTGACTATTTGGATTGAGCCTTGAGGGCAAAATCGACCTTTTCGTTTTCGCCCGGCTTGAGATCGACTTCTAACCCAGAAGTTGCGGGACTGTTGTATTTGGACGGAATCGGAATGTAAGCGCCCTCATTGCCCCACTGCAGCGATTCCGTCTCGATTGACACGAGGTTTTTGCCGGCCGGAGCGCGGTCCGTTCTGTACTTGCCGCCCGCCCGGATATTCGTCGCCGTACTGAGAATTGAATTCTCCTTCGACGTGAAAGTAACTGTCCCCCCGCGAAGTGGCTGACCGTCGAATGTTACGGTACCCGACGTGATCGTTCGGCCTTCAATCACCTGTTTGCCGTCTGTGCATCCCCACGAGGCAATCATGGCGATCGCGCACCAACCGGCGCAATAGCGAGCCAGCCAGGCTGTCCGATTTTTGAGGGTCATCGCGTTACATCGACTAATGCTGAATTCGCCAATTATAAATGGCAGTTGTATTAACGCGGTCCGCCGCCGCTACCGGCCACGAGCGGCACGACACCGTCGTCCCGCGGGAAGATCATCAGCTTCCAAGCCGCGAGATCGATATCTCCTGTAACATTTTGCACGCTTCCGTCGAGCATCAGGACATTCATCGCTCCTGGATGCGGAGTTTGCGTATTTAACTCGTCGCAATCCTCAGGGGCCGGCGCGATTTGCGGTACGTCGATCAGCGCGCCGTCGTCGTCGGCTTGACCGGCGGGAGTTGTCGGCGGCGTATATCCATTGGGGCGATTCCAAGCGAATACGGAATCCCATTGCGTAGCCGGCGTGCCGAGCCAATGGGTCCGGCCGTGGCTCCACGAGGCGGGCGTCGGGCAAACTGCGTAGCGTTCGGCGAAGGCCACTGTTTTGCTCGTGCCGTCGGTCATGTGATTGAGCTTGGGATGGGTAAACGGACGCGGCTGCTGTGGCTTTCCGGCCTTAGCATGCCACCAGTGATTGAGCGATTGCACGTTGGCAACATAGTTGCCGCCGCCCCAGGAGGCGTTCGAATCCTCCTGAGGAGCGACAATGCTATTCGGGCCCGCGCTGCTGTCCGACGGGCAAATGTGCGTCGATGGAGGCAGCATACCCTGATCTCTCAGGAAAAACCCGGTCATCGTCCAGCCTTGCCGGCTCATGTAAAGTGCTTGCTCCTCCATGAATGGCAATAAGAAATACTGAATGGAGCTCAAGTTGGCAGGCGGCGTTCTGCTCAGCTGTGCTTGGAACGCCGGATTGCCCGGCTGATCGGAAACTTCCGCCGCGTCTTCATCAGGGAACCATCCCGCCGTCTGCGGCATCTTTTTGTGCGTGTCGTGGCAGTTCAGTAGCGCGACGCCGATTTGCTTGAGATTGTTGATGCACTGTGATCGCCGGGCCGCCTCTCGGGCCGCCTGCACCGCCGGCAGGAGCAGCGCCACCAGGATGCCGATGATGGCGATCACGACCAATAATTCAACGAGCGTGAAGCCACGTAGTAGGCACGCTCCGCGTGCCGCAACATCGGTGCGTGAAAGGCGGGACTTTTTCGGCAGGTACGCGGACGGCACACGGAGTGTGCCTGCTACATTTCGAAAGCCGCCGGAACGCCGCGAGCAGGTTTGCCGGCACATGGTACGCGCCTCCATTTGCGAATGCTGAATTGCGGATAAGTTTTCAAATTCAATTCGTTGGTGTTCTCACGCAGAGGCGCAGAGGACGCTGAGACTCAAAAGAAGCGCTAACGATAGTTGAACATTGATCCTCGCCTGTTTCTATCACGAAAGCACGAAAAAGCGAAAGCACGAATAGCTAAGGTTGTTCAGTTTTTCGCGGTTTCGTCCTTTCGTGTTTTCGCGATTCAGTATTTGGCTACGCATCGCACGCCGTTGCTCTGAGCCCTGCGTGAGACCCGATTCTATCAATTAACGCCTCGCCGCCGAATGATGATGCGTCGTCCGCAGGAGTAGAAAACAAATAACATTCCGAGATACACCGCCGTGGCCGGCTCGGGAACGTTGCCGCCAAGCAGGCTGAAATCCAGTCCGGATGCAAATCCAGCGCCAACAAGCCCGCTGTGAAGGATGAACGCGTCTTTGAGATCCGTCGTCCCGTCGAAGTTGAGATCGCCGTTCTGGCGGCTGACCCAATCGCCGACTTGTAAATTGTTCACGCGGCGCACGCTGTTGTAATCGGGCACGAACGCGGTGACGTCCGCCAGATTCACCGAACCGTCCAAATTCACATCAGCGGGGTTGGTGACGCCGAGTGTTTCCAGCTGATTGGCGATCCAGTCGTTATCCTCGGCAAGGTTCAAGTCGCCCCAATCCTGGCCGACGCGGTTGCCGCTGTTCCCCTCGCCCGGTGGAGCCGACTCGCGCGAGTTGTTGCCCCAGAAGAACAGCCGCACGTCGTCGATTACGCCGTGGTAGAGGTTCGCATCGCCAGCCTGGTTGCTGCCGATGGAGAGAGCACCTTCATTGAAGGAATAAAGCTGTGCGTTCGAATCGGCGCTGACCTGGCCGCTGGTCGCGACGGCCACGCCGTTGACCAACAACGCACCGCCCGAGAAGGAGCGTCCATCATCCGGGTCGTTGAAGCCGGCCAGCTGCATGACGTGCGTCCATTGGCCGAAAGAAAGGGGCGACCCGCTATTGATGGCGAAATCGTTAAAGAGCAGGCCCCAATTGTTTGACGCTGTAATAAAAATGCCGTGCTCCAGGGTGTCAATCACGAGGTCCTGCCGCACACCCTGCGTCGCGGCGTTTGGCTGGACCCAAGCTTGGATGCCATGCGCAAAGATGCCCTCGTAATTCAACGCGAAATCGCGGATTCCGTCGGTCGGCGGGAAGAACACGCCGCTGTCCCACATATGGCTCGGGGCATTCATGCTGACGGGCGTCTGCAGAAAATCGCCCGAGCCGGGCCCGTCGAACGAGGCACCGAGACCGCCGACGCCGTCCGGCCGGCCGGTGACGTTAACATACGTCGGTGAGCCGATGACCTGAATATCCAGGAACGCGCCGGACGGCCCCTGGCTGTCGAGCGTTCTGCCGGGGGCGACGTTGCTGGGACCACTACCAAGCGTGATGCCCGCCGACGCGCCTTCCAGCGAGTCGTCTCCAAGCCGGTATTCGCGGTCGTTCCTCACTTCCGCTAGCGCCTGCGAGGACGCCGTGAATAGCAAGGCCGCGATCACTGCCGCGAAGCGATGGGAATTAAACTGGGATATCATCATTCGATCCTCGATCTGGAAATCTCTATCGGCTGTAACAAATTCGCCGCGCTGCTTGCCGCTACAAACCCCTCCCCGGCCTCCCTCCAAGTGGGGAGGGAGTTACCATGGAATGCCATGCGGTCGTGCGGTATGCGGTGAGCAACAGGCCGGCAAAGGCAAGGAGACATAACCACATGGATGCCGGCTCGGGCACCTGGAACAAACCGCTGAATGATCCTTCACCGTTCGCTTCCTCATACGCCGTCTTGAAGAGCGCGAAGTCGAAGCGGTCGTTGAGGAGGTCACCGTTGAGGTCGCCCAATGCCATGGCTTCGGCCGTGGTGAGGCCGATCATATCGGCGTTGAAATTGTCGCGCAGGATCATCCAATCCGCTTCGTCGATTGCGCCACTGCGGTTGAGGTCGCCAAAAATGATCGTGCCCGGCACGAGCTCCAAGCGATAGATCGTGCCGCCGCCGCCAAATTGGCCGATGAGGAGATTGCCGGCCGGATCGGTGAGCACATCCAGCGGATTCGAAAAGCCGGTAACAACCTGACGAACCGTGCCCGTTTCGGGGTCAACCGCCAGCAGATCGTCGCCGTTGGACCACCGCACGATAAAAGCGTGACCGGCGAACGCATCGTTGCGATAGGTGAAATCAATCCCGTCGGCCGACGCGTTGTTACCTAACAGAGCCACCGGGTCTTCAAACGTCTGAAA
>DATFGJ010000552.1:0-5537 GCA_035249585.1 Lacipirellulaceae bacterium | reverse complement strand
CTGCTGCGGGTGGTAGTGCAGCTCGGTGATGCGAAGATAGTCATACAACGGGCGATCGGGGACCGTGCTGGTAATGGTAATGGTGTCGCTGGCGATCAAGCCGGCCTCAAAATCATATGCCTGAAGCGTGACTTGATTTGCTCCAGGAGCAAGCGGGACTTCGAGTTGCCAGGTGTTGATCCCGGTCCAAGTCACCTCCAGCGGCACATCGCTTCCGGCCAGGTAGATATTGCGGACGTCGATCCACCCCGTGCCTTCGAGCGTCGCACTCAGCTCGTCGACCGAGAAGTTATTGCCCGCGTTGGTCGTGATCTGGAACGACACTAGCGGAATAGCCGACTGGGCTTGGCTTCGTGCGGAATTCGCCCGACTGTTGAGTTGGGCGGCGGAGGGCATTCCAACACCCAATTGGCTGTAATAGGCCAACCAGGGCGCCATGTAGTCGCCGTTGAACGACCGGTTTGTCAGGTCCCACATGTGTCCCCAGAAGAGCCGCAGGTTCTGAGGGATATCGCGAATGTCATCGAGCCGACTAACATTCCCATTCCAGATAAACGGCTCGGTTAAATTCCCCAGATCCGCGTCCCAATAGAGGGGAATGATCTTTCCGTCCTCGGGTCGGACGTAGATTCGCAGGTTTTTGGGCCGGCCGAAACCATAAGTGTCCCAGTTGCCCAAAAACGCCTGGGTCGCGTAATGCCGCATCCAGAGGTCGACGTCCATCACGGCGTTGGTGGCGTCGTAGAGCTCTTGTTGGTTCGTGCGATGGATGGCCCAAGCGAAGTCGACGATCGCCTGATAGTCGTCTTTGTAGCGCTGGTTCTTGATCAGCAACTGCCCGCGATAGGATTCCGGATCCGGGCCTCGGTAGCGGATGTCCTGATTGGTAATGGCCTCATCGTTGAGATAGCCTAGTTGCACGGGTTCGGTGGGAATGACGATGTCGTCCAGTTCCCACTTCGTGCCTTCGTTGCCGTCGGCGAACTGTTCTCTGAGATAGTCGTCTTCGTATCGAGCCAACTGCAAGAGGACCGTCCGAGTTCCATGCCGCGGGTCGACCATCACGGCCACGTCGTCGTACATGCTGACACTGCTGCCGCCCGCCCGGGCGACCATGTGCTTCATGTAGATCTCGCCGATATTGCTCATGTCCAGCCGTATCGATTCGTGGACGCCGTAAAACTTCTGGTCGGGGCGGAGGCGGATCTTATAGCCGCTGTTGGGACGGACGAACCGGCTGCCGACCTGGCGGACTTCGACGTCGTGATACGCCACATCGATCGGCCCGTTGGCGGAGTTGATCGTGTGGACGATCGAGGCCCCAATGTACTGATTGCTCATTTCGTTGTACCGGACAGTCAAGTTGTTCCGGTCGGAACCGAGCATGATGATGCGTACTGTGTCGATCGGACTGGCCGTCGCCGAACCCGCGCCAACGAAGTAAAGAGCGCGGGAAGCCGCTCCGGCGGCGGGAAACGTGGAGACCGCTCCCAGCGCGTCCGAACCCTCTACGTAGAACTGCACCGTACTGGAGATTGACTGGCCTGGAATGGTCGCCTTGAAGAGCCCGTCGTCGTCCAGCGTCATCGGCAAAGTAGAGAAGCCACCCTCGTTGACCGCATATTTCAGATTAATAGCGCTGATGCCGTCAGGATCGTCGGCCCGCACCGTGATGGTCACCGGCTCGCCGGCGGCCGGCAAAACCGGATTCTGGACCAGATCGCTGTAGGTCGGCCCCACGTTCGACTCGAAGGTCGAGTTTTGTGCCCCTGGCGTACCGTTGTTCTCAGGCACGTCGAGAATGAACGTATTGGCCATTCGGGTGAAATAGAACCGATTGTTGAGCTGGGCGCTGCCGGCGAGCCACTTCGCGCGGAGCGAGATCTCGTATTCCTCGCCGTCCTGGATTGATTCCCCATTGCCAAAGTCCACGGTCACATGGTCGTGGATGTGCTGCTGGGGTCCTTCGGCAATCAAGCGCAGCACCTTATTGCTCCCATCCAATTGGACCGAGCCGGAGCCATGATTACCAACCAGTCGCCAACCGGCGGGCGTAGAACCGACCGCATCGTTCTCGAACGAGCCGTTGACGATCACCTGCTGGTTAGCGCCGCCGGGGTCCCTGATGACGCTGACGTCGTCCAAGAGTAACTCGCCCTCGTCGAGCAACCCCAGGATGAATTGCTGCAGGTTGGCCCCCACCGACATGGGCTCCGAAGAAACGGCGCGGTAGGTATACGTCTGCCAGCTCGACTCGGTCGATTCGTCGCTCGGCGCCCAGGCCTCCGCCCGGTTGTTGTCGGCGTCGGGATCGCGTAGCTCAAGGCTGGACCCGCCGCCGTCGGCGTACAACGGCCAGCGCCCCGAATCGAAGTAGTGAACTTCGTCGGCCGGATTCCCGTTGGCGTCAATCAGCAGAATCCGGTCTTCCCGATCGCTCAGGTTGCGGGAAAAATCGCCCACGATCTCGATCGCCGGGTATTTATCCTGCAGCGACGCCGCATCCCGAGCCACCACCAGGTATTCGCCCGGCGCCAACATCGTGCCGGCCGGGATCTCAAAATCAATGGCGTTGGCGAGGCTCCAGCCGCCCAAATCGACCGGCACTGTTCCCCGGTTGTAAAGCTCGATCCACTCCTCGTCCGATTCGGTGAAAGGTTCGCCGGGAATCGGCTCGCTAATCTGCTTGCGGGCGCGCAGCTCGGCCCCGAAAACGATATCGCTACTGCCGTTGTTCGACTGGTGCACCTCCACAGAGAGCCGGTTGGTTCCGACGATGAGGCTATCCGTCGGGATGGTGATCGGGCCGGTGAACGCTGCGTCCGCCACGGTCGAAGAGGCTGGCGTGCCGGCGTTGACCGGGCCGGGATTCATCCCAAAGCGGGCTTCTTCCAATTCGACGCCGTTGAGATAGAAGACCGCCCCGTCATCGATGACGTGCCCCAGTTCCAAGGCATCGATTTCGCTGGGGTCGCCGCTGAATTCAAAATCGATTTCGAAGTAGTACGTGAAGATATAAGGGATGTTGCCTTGGGGCGGATCCAGCACCGTCCGGATCGTCCCGGGGATGGCCCCCGGCGTGCTGTCGTAGCCAATTAGAGCCGGCCCTTCGAACCAGTCGATCCCGTCCACCGCGTGCGACGCTCCGGACCAATTCGCCGGCAAGGCGTCCCCCGTCGGATTGTAGCGCCACCGTGTATCCTCGTCGATTTCCAGCAGTGTTGTCGTTTCGAAGGTGGCCGGCGTGTCGGGCGTGCTCAACTTGGGAAACGCATGGTACATGATCTCGTTGATCACAATCTCATCGTGTAACTGAAAGCTGTTGGCCGCAGATGGAGTCGCCACGTCGGGATACAGCCAAGCGCCGGCCAGCTCGTCGCTACGCCCGCGGAGTCGGTTGGTGACCACTTGGGCGTCCAACAACTGGTCCTGTCCGCCGGGCGCATACAGGAACAGCTTTTCGCCATCGATCGGATGGAAGCCAAGCTGCGCCTCGGTTACCTGCAGATATTCGCCAGGGGCAATCGACTGCGCTGGAAAAGTGTACTGACCGCCACCTGTTCCGGTAGCCGCTAATTGCACTCCGCTGAGATTCACCGATTGTGTTCCCTGGTTGACTATCTCCAACCAAAAGTCATTCGTAGAGGCCGCGGCAATCTCGTTCAGCGCGATCCGATACGTCGGAGCCGGCGCATTGGGGAAGTTGACCGCTCCGGGCGTGCCGCCGACGGTGATGCTGGAGGTCCAGTTGTCCGTGGCTTCGGTGCTGGTATGCGGATCCCGTTTGGCCAGACTGGCGCCGCCGCCGTCAGGACCGACCGGCCAATCGCCATCCTCGTCGTAGTCGAGGACGTTCATTACCCGGCCATCGTTGTTGACAATTCGCAACTCTTCGCCGCCGTTGGAGAGCCTGCCGGTAAACGGCCCCAGCGCCCCAGAGTAACCGGTTTCAGCCTGCAGAGCCGCCGGATCAATCGCGACGACCAGATAGCCGCGGCCGGGCAGCACCGTGCCAACAGGAAAGCGGTAGTCGACGCCGCCTTCGATCGCCCAGTCGGAGATGTCGATATCGACGGCCAGTTGGTTGTACAGCTCGATCCACTCCAGCGAGTCGCCCTCCGACCCGCTCGGGTTGTACATGATCTCGTTGAAGACCATCGTGCTGTCCAGCGCCAGACGCGGTTCGAGCATCTCGAACGCGCCGCGCCAGGTTCGGCCGAGTATCGATCCCCTGGAGTTGGCCTTTTCGCCCGTAATTGCAAGTCGCGAGCGAAGCTCTCTCAACGCAAGACCGCCCGCAAACGAAAGGGATTCACAAAACTGTTCGCACCGTGCATAAATGTTACCGGCTGTGATTTTGAACAATTTAACCATCTCTTAGCCCGAGTTTCGAACTCAACTTGTTGAGCCACTCGCCCCTCGTACTGAGTGCGCTCATACCCTAGGGAGCAACCGCCGCAGTCCTTTGGCTTCCAGCATCAACTCGGGAGTCTCCAGTTGTCCGCGCACGCCTATTCGTCCGTTAATATCTTAATCGATTCGATGGAGGTGCGCAGTGGCATCGTCGAATGTGATGTCGCGGCTCAAGCAAGAGCGAAACCCTTCGGTCTCCAGACTCCCCGGGCGGTCGTAACGGTGGTCGAAACTCAATTCTTGCTGGACGTTAGTCAACAATCAAACGCAAATTGCCGTCCGAGAAGGTGATGTGCGGCTAAGGGAGATCGCTCAGCCGCAACCTTGATTTTTCCCTGCGAATATGGAGAATTATCGAGTCCCGCCGGGCTCATTTTCTAAGTGTTTTGCGAATTTCCGTTTGCCAGCGTAGTGCGCTCGGGGTGCGTTTTGTAAATGGGGAGCTTGTTGCGTGCCGATTACGGACAAAGCGATCGAACATGCCAGCGCCCTGTCTCTTAGATACCGTCTTCTCGAACCATGACCAAACCTTATCATTCGTCAGGCGATCAATTCTCACGCCGTGAAGTAATCAAAGCAGGCGCCGCCGGCTTCGCATTGGCCGGGCTGCCGCGATGGTATGCCGACGAGGCGCTGGCACAGGACGCTCAGGCTGCCTCGAATAGCCCCAGCGAGCGGCCAGGGATTCTGCTGGTTGGCTGCGGCGGAATGGGGCGGGCAGATGCTACGATCGCCTCAAGATTCGGACGCATTATCGCGGTTTGCGACGTCGATGCCAAGCACGCGGCCGAGGCGGCCGCACAGTTCAAGGCCGAGGCAAAGTACTCCGACTTCCGCCAGGCCATCGCCCATCAAGGCGTCGATGTCGTTCTCAATGGCACGCCGGACCACTGGCACACCCTGATCAACATTCATGCACTCCGCGCCGGCAAGGATGTGTACTCCGAGAAACCTCTCACGCTCACGATCGAGGAAGGAAAGAAGCTCGTCGACGTGGCAAAGGAGACGGGTCGTGTCCTGCAGACCGGCAGCCAGCAGCGCAGCGATCCGCGCTTCCGTCTGGCTTGCGAGCTGGTGCGCAACGGCCGCATTGGGCGGCTGGAGCACGTCGATGTTTTTCTACC
>DATFGJ010000551.1:0-3281 GCA_035249585.1 Lacipirellulaceae bacterium | reverse complement strand
AGTTGAAAGCAGTTGAAAATCAACTGGCTCGTGTTTGAGTTCTGGCGAAGCTGGCCGTTCTGGAAGAGTTGGATCGTGAGATCGTGCGGGTCGATCTTCGTTTCCACGTAAGGCCCGAGCGGCGTAAAGGTGTCAAACGATTTTGCGCGCGCCCACTGGCTCTCAGCATTTTGGATCGTGCGATCCGAGATGTCCTGCGCCGCCGTATAGCCAAAAATGTAACGTGCCGCGGCGGCCGGAGTGACATTCCGGACGCGACGACCGATCACGATTGCGAGCTCCGCTTCAAAATCGGTCCGGTGCGCGGGAAACGGCACCTCTATTTTCGCGCCGTCGGGAATCAGTGACGTCGGCGCTTTCAACCAAAACAACGGTTCCTTCGGCACGGGCTTGCCCGATTCCCGCGCGTGATCCGCGTAGTTCAGGCCCACCGCAATCACTTTGGTAGGACTGACCGGGGTCAGCGTTCGCAGCCCCTTGAAATTCGTGGCTTTTTTGTCGAAAGAGGGGGAACCAAACACATCGCCATGAAGGCGAAACAACTCGCCGTCCACGACTTTAGCGTAGAAAATCTCGTCGCCCTTTTGGAACCGCCCAATTGCTGCCATAGAATGTAGAGGAGAGTTCTAGCAAATGCGAAATGCCGGTCGCAAGATGAATCTGGCTTATAACCCGCGAAATGCCGCCAAATTGAGGAGAAATGCTTATAATTCCCGCTTTTCAGGGTCAGCTCTGTCCGATTTCGCCACCTTCAGAAGCTCGCTCACGATCCCATCAGAGATGTCGCCGCTGATTGGAAAATTCATTTGGAGTTTGCCCGCTGGATCGACGATCAGCGTGCGAAAATTGTGCGTAAGAAGTCCCCGGTCAGGCTCCATCGTCATGCCCGACTCGCGCGCGAGTGCCATGATTTTGTCCTTTGGTCCCGTCAAAAACGACCACCGCTTTGGATCATGATCGTAACGCTTTGCGTACATGCGCAGTGCCGCCGGCGAGTCGAACTCGGGATCGATAGTTACGGAGAGCAGGTGCCAATTCGTCGGCGCGTTCGGCATTGCTTTGAGTTCGCCGCATGCCTCTTCGAAATTCTTCGACAGCCGCGGGCAATATTCCGGGATCGGACACCGTGTGAAAAAGAATGTGATCGCGAGCGCCTGTCCGCGAAAGCTCGAGAGTGTTACAGGCTGCCCGAGTTGGTTGGTGAAGGGATAATCCATCAAGGGATGGCGCGGAGCGATGCTGGCATTGGTGTTGACGCTTGTTACGGCGTTCGACACGGCAAACTTCCGGCCAGTCCGTGTAACGCTCTCGATCCAACTATCGTCAGGCGTAACGACGAGTTGAAAACGAACTTCATCTCCGCGCGCGACGCTCGCCAACTCGTTCGTCGTTTTCGCGTCGAAAGGCATGGTCATCGCATCCATGTAGCCGGGAATCGCTTCATGCTTAATCACAGCGGTTGTGCCATCGGGCTTTATCTCTTGCACCACGCCGCGAACCAGGAACGTGCGGGTGGCCGAGTCCTGGCAAGACGCGAAACACAACAGCAAGAGCAGCAATGGCACGAAGCGAAGATTGCCAAAGTCAGACGTGTCAGATGGTGCCATTCGGTAACGCGGCATGTGCGGGCGATGACGCCCGCGCTCCAGCACTTTCCGCACTTTAACTCCTAACGGGTGATCTGTCCTCGAATTTCGCCGGGCGGATTATTCGTGGTGTGGACATTGAAGTAGGTGAGGCCGTCGATTACCGACGCCAGATTCGACGAGGTCAGCGATGTTGTGCCCGCCAGTCCGCCGGATACCCCGTAGGCGCCGCCATTGAAGGCTGCGAAATTGATCAACACGCCCGTCGATTGGAAGGCGTTGGCCGGGCCGTGGATATGCGACGCCGTGGCGGTGCTGAGCAAATCGCGGTAGGTGATGTTGAAGCCGAGTTGGTCGCGCACGAGCGTGAAAATGCCCGAACCGCTGCCCGTCGTGATCACCGGGTTCGGACGCTCGTTTCCGCCGGAGAGCGACACCTGCATCAAAACAGGAGCAACCTGTCCGCGGATTTCACCGCCGCCGTGCGCCGTGCTGTGTACGTTGACGTAGGTGAGGCCGCTGAGCAGCGCGGTTTTTTGCGCCGGCGTGAGCAAGACTCGCCCGGCCATAGTGCCGTTGGTCGAACCAAACGGTCCGATATGGTATGGGGCCAGGTCGATCATCACGCCGGTGGCCTGCGCCGCGGTGGCAGGACCATGAATATGGGCCGCGATCGAGTTCGCGCTCAATCCGGAATACCGAATGTCAAAGTTCAACGTGTCACCTTCCAGCGAGAACATTGCCGATCCACTTGCCGTGGTCGTCACCGGGTTCGGTCGTTCGCTTTCTCCACTTAGGATTGCGGTCAAGGGAATAGCCGTTGTCTGCGGACGAATCTGCCCTCGAATTTCTCCGCCCTGGTTGGCAGGCGTGTGGATGTTGACGTAGGTGAGTCCATCGACCAGCGCGGCGAGTTGCGCTGGCGTAAGCGTCACCGTTCCAGACATATTGCCCGACGCGCCAAAAGCGCCGCCATTATGCGGTCCAAGATCGACCATCACGCCGGTCGCCCCGTTTTCATCGGCGGGGCCATGGATGTGCGCCGCAATCGCGCTCGCTGTGAGGTTCCGATACGAAATGTTGAACGTGAGTTGATTCCCAACCAGCGACAACGTCGCCGACCCCGTTCCCGTCGAATTCGTCACTGGATTCGGCCGCTCATTGGCGCCGCTCAGGAAGGCCTGGAACATAACCGGCGCGATCTGCCCGCGGATTTCCCCACCACCGTGCGTCGTGCTGTGCACGTTCACGTAAGTCAGTCCGGCAAGCACCGCGGCTTTCTGTGCCGGCGTCAGCACCACCGAACCAGTAAACGTCCCCGCATTGGTGCCGAACGGGCCGCCATGATATGGGGCCAGGTCGATCAGAACTCCCGTCGCGCCTGCGGCATTCGCAGGGCCGTGGATGTGCGCCGCGATTGAAGGGCTCGACAGCCCAGCGTAACGAATCTCAAACCGCAGCACGCTGCCTTCCAGAGCGAACGAGCCGGACCCAGTCGCCGTCGTGTCCACCGGGTCCGGCCGTTCTGCGGCCCCGCTGAGAATGGCGGTCAGCGGAATCGCAGGCTGGTTCGCTGTGTCTGATACACGGAAGAACGCCGCCCGGCCTATGGCAGGCACAGACGACGTTCGGTTTGGAGTAAAGACGCCGTTGATCCACATCGGATCGTTCAATTGATTCTTCTTCTGCACTGCA
>DATFGJ010000550.1:0-11756 GCA_035249585.1 Lacipirellulaceae bacterium | reverse complement strand
TCGTGGCAGGAATGAGTGGCAGCACGGCAATTGCCGCGAGCAATAATGCAAAGGGAATGACGGTCCAAAGGGGCGGCGCGGTGATGCTTTGCGAGCCGGCGCCCGATTCGGCCTCATGACGAACGTCCGCCGCCGAGGCATGATGCTCCTGAGCTTCGACGATTCGCCGCGTCCCCTCCTGCGGCCATCCCAACAACAGCCCCACAAGATAACCGGCCAGAATAGCGACAATCGCCAGTGGCACGGCTGACCGATTGGTACGATGCTGATGGGTAGGATCCATTGCAGCCCGCCAGATCGTTGAAGTACGACGCCTTTCGAATCGCGGCAGACGCTAGGTTATCTGCGGTGCGATGGCTCGTCTACATCGTCCAGCTGCGTTTGCCCGGCGATTTGTTTTGTGCTGAAATGAAACGTGCACACCTTGCTGCGCTGTCGGACTTAGCCCAATGTACGAAACCTGGCTGCGCCCCAATAGGCGGGCAATCTGGTTTGGATGTCTGCCGCCGCTAATTATGTTAGCGATTGGCGCGTGGTCGATCGTCCGTGCGACTGATCAGAGCCCGAGTTGGTTGCGATGGGCCGGTGCAGTCATGGCGGCCTTGGGTATCGGCATGATCCTCATGCTGCTTCGCCAGCTGCGCCGTCCTCGGATTGCCTATCGCGACGGCGAGGTTTTATTCTATTTGCGGTCCGGCTCGCCGATTGCGGCGCCCGTGAACGTTGTGGAGGCGTTTTTTCTCGGACAAGGCCCGGCGGTATTTACTGGCGAAGTGCGAAGCAAACATGAAACTGTCAACCTGGTGGCACGGCTCTCGCAACGCGAAGCCGAGTGGGCGCGGCGCGAGGTGAAGCCGGCATTGGGCAGCTGGTGCGACGGTTACGTGACGGTCCGCGGCACATGGTGCGAGCCGCTTGTCCCAGACCTCATTCGCCAACTAAACCGGCGGCTGAAAGAAGTGAAATCGCACAATGACCGAAAGGATGAGAGATAAGGGATGAAGGATGAAAAGTAGCGGTACAACGCGTATCCTTTATCCCTCATCGTTCATCTTTCATCCATCATCGTCATGTTATGTACATGAATCTAAGTCACGGTAATGCTGCGCCGGGACTACTTGTCAGCGTGCGCGGTGCTGCCGAAGCGCTGGAAGCCCTGGCCGGCGGAGCGGACGTGATCGACGTGAAAGAGCCAAAACGCGGCTCATTAGGCGCGGCCGACGCGTCGACCGTCGCCGAAGTTGTGCGCGCGGTTAACGGACACGCAGCCGTAACTGCTGCGCTGGGGGAGCTAACTGAAATCGTGTCCGGCAGGTCGGGACCCCATCCGGCAACTGTGCCTCGCGGCATCGCGCTAATCAAGATCGGCCTGGCCGGTTGTCGGGCGAATCCGGATTGGATTTGCGCGTGGCGAGATGCGATCGCACGTGTACTTGCCAATGGAGGAGCATCAGCGAGCCGGCCGGTCGCCGTGGTTTATGCTGATTGGGAGGCTGCCCACGCTCCCGCGCCAATTGAAGTATTGAACGCGGCGATTCAGGCCCACTGCCCTGCCCTGCTCGTGGATACGTGGGACAAATCGTGCGGATCGCTATTCGACCATTGGCCAGCAACGGAACTGCGCTTGTTCATCGATGAGGTCCGCTCGCGCGGCATCCGACTTGTAATCGCCGGATCGTTGTGGGGCGCCGCGGTAGGCGAAGCCGCGCGGCTTGAGCCGGACCTCATCGCGGTGCGAACGGCCGCGTGCGATGGCGGGCGCGACGGCACCGTAAGCCGCGAGCGAGTGCGCGCCCTGAAGCAATGCATCGCGGCGGTGCGTGCGTCCTAACTCCTTGGCTTTCAACGAAGTAAAGATTTTTCTTGACAACCAGCGCGAAAATCGCATACTCGAATCGGCTTTTGCGGATACGATACGTGCCGTATTCATTAGCGGGAGGGGGCTTGGCGCGGGAGGGCGCGTAGTCAATTGACGATCGCGCGCGCTAGCGCCGCACGGCATTGCATCATGATGGAGCCGGTGGGCAAGGATTCCACGGCATGGCAAACCGGCAAATATCGCAGGTGCATCCCTGGGTATGTCACGGATTCCGGCCGGTACCATGGATTTCTCAAGCATGGGGGAAGGTGACGTGTCGAAGAGTGTGTTGGATGCGATTCGGGAGGGCGATTGGTTTTTCGAGCCGGAAGAAATCGACGCCGGAGATTTTCAGGCCACCAAAGCAATCCCCGGCACCCGGCAGAAACTCGATGTGTTGGCGGCGCGGGCCCGCGCCGGCCTGCCCCTGTGGCACGAAAAGGATCGCACCGATTATGACGAGCCGGAGTTTGAGTAGGTCGAAACCGGCTGAGAATTGAAGGGGCGAGCGCGTTCAACTGGCTGTACTTGTGGCAGGCCGATTGACCAGCGGCAATCTGTGGGCAAGGATTTATTGATGTTTGATTGGGACTCAAGGCCTCGGTCAAGATTGACCTATTAACGCGGCCTCCCGTTGGTCGGCCTGTGTTCTTCGCCAATCAAGGCTCAATAGAATGCCCAAATTCAGCGTCCAAGTTCCGCATTCGCTTCCGCAGCCCGAAGCGCGCTCGCGCCTTGAGCGGTTTGCCGACAGCCTGCAGCAGAAATTTCAGAACCAGGTGAGCGACTTGCATCAAGCCTGGGAAGATGACACTCTGCGCTTTCGGTTCAAGACCTACGGCATTCCCCTCGACGGCGGCATCACCGTGAGCGAAAACGAGCTCAACGTCGATGGCAATCTGCCCTTTGCGGCAGTGATGTTTCGAGGAAAGATCGAGTCGACGATTCGCGAAGAACTGGAACGCCTCGTGGCGTGAGCGCGCAGCGGGCCGGGGCGCGGGCACCATCGCCAAGCGATGGTCGGCTCCAGGCTACTCTACCCCCGCCCTTCGTGGCACGATTCGCAGCCGCTCGCCGTCGCGCCGGAAATCGAGTCCCGCCGGCCTCAGCACGGCATCCAAAAGCTCATCTTCGTCGCTGTTCGTGACCGAGAACGAGACGCGCCTGTCGAGCGACAATCCGGCTGCGCGGATCTCTTCGCCGTCAATCTCCAGCGCCCAGCCAAGGCGCGCAGCTAGCTGGTTGAGTACCGCGCCAACGGGCTGCTCCTGGATGCGTAAGGTATAGACCTGCTTCGTCTCGCGTGGGCGGCGATCGGCGGGCGTCTTCGAACCGCGGCCGCGCAGCAATTCGGCAAGCCGCTCGTGCTCTTCAACTCGAGCATCGACCGTCAATTTCCTTGTCTCGAGGCGATGGGATTTCGCCGCTCGCAGTACCTGCTGTAAAGGCTCAGTGACATCCGATGATTGGCTCGGCAACTGGTATTCCCGCCGGATAGTAACGTTCTCCAGCGGCCGGATTTCGAGCGTCCGCTCCGCCGGCTTGATCTCATATGTCAGATCGAAACCTAACAACAGGACTGTGAGCTGGTTGGTGAGCGACATTGCCGGCAGTTCGCCGGCCGCCCACAGATCGTGAGGAATCTCCTCGGCCCGGCTGATGCGCCAACCGCGCCGCTCGACAAGCGTGGTTATTAGCTGCCGCGGTTCGGTGAGGCGCGGCCATGTTAGAGACTGCTTCAATTCCAGCGAAGCTTGCCTGCTGGCCGGCAGCCGGCCTGCCTCGGCCCGGCGTACTTCCGCAACGGTGCGCAATCGTTCGGCGGCCGCAGGTGGGCCAAGATAATGAAGCTGCTGCAGGTTGCTGTAACCCAACGACGTGGCCGCGGAGAGCGCTTGAAGCACATCGCTGAGAGTTGCATCTTCGATTTCCAGGCTCACGCGCTGCGACGGATCGGTGCGGCGATCGACAAACATCGGCTCGTCAAACACCTCGTTCAAGCGGCCGAGCGCGTTCTGCAAGGGCACGCGTTGCCACTGGATTGTGGCTCTGCGCTCGACGCGGTTTGAGCCGCCCCGTCCGGTCTCAGTTTCCGTCGATGCTTCAGCAACCGACTGTGCGTACAAGCTATTAACGACAAACAGGCTGGCGATGAACGAGAGGACTATCGCTGCAGCGCGTTTTTCGCCGCCGGTCGCGCAAGCAACAAACCGCGCGCTTGTCAAGACTCCGACAATATGTGCAGCTCGCTCATTCACTGTCGCGACAAGTGTCAAGTGAAAAGATTTTGTTTGGAACTTGAACCGGGGGAAAGGATCGCTTTGCGCCAGCGAAAACCCGCTGTTTCTGCATTCACGCCGGCAACCATTATAGTCGTCGAAAATTCGCGGCGTCCATCGTTAGCGCGCCGTGCCGACAATCTTGACGCCTAAGGAAAATTTTTCGTTGTGCTTTGTGCATTGCTGATTACACTCAAGCCATAGAGATTGGCGGGCCGGCATGCATCGGGGGCTGCAGGCGAAGTGCAGGGCATTTCATTTCGCGTCCGGTTCGCTCGCGCGAGGGATTAGCGCAGCGCTCATCAGGGCCTAATGCAGATTTCATGGAACGGCAACATTCGTTGCCAATTGCACCGGCGGAGCTTTCGGTGCTTCGATCGTTCACGGAACGAATTGAGGGACAGAGGCAGCAATCTTTGGTTCACTTTCGGAATCAAACATCTAAAAGAGTTGACTTCTCTGGGCCAGTGGAATCGGAGTCAAAAGCGTGGACACCCGTCGAGTACGCATCCCCGTCCTGGTAATTTATTACAACCGCTACCTGACCAATAACGATTGTGCAGTGTTCCTGAAGCGAGTGGCCCGGCGCTACTCGTGCACGACGCTGGAGAAGCTGGCCGCCGTGGGCGATCATACGACGCGGCGGGCGGCCGTGCTGGCGCTGAGCATGTTGGGCGATTATTCGTCCAACGCCGTGCTGGGCCGTGCGCTGGTGGACCGCGACCGCGGCGTGCGAACGATCGCCGAGAGCGGCATTCGCGAGCTGTGGTGCCGCGTGGGGACGAAAAAGCACCGTCAGACTCTGCATACGATTGTCGAGCTGAACGATCAGAGGCGCCATGCCGAGGCGGCGCGCCTCGCCAGCGAGCTGATCCACGAATCGCCGTGGATCGCCGAGGCCTGGTGTCAGCGCGGAACGGCCCACTATCACCTGGCCCAGTACGACGCGGCCATTCGCGATTGTCATCAGGCGTTGGAAATTAATCCGTACCACTTCACCGCGGCGGCGGGCATGGGACAATGCTATCTGTTGCAAGACAACCCCGTCGCCGCGTTGGAGGCTTTTCGCCGCGCCCTGCGGCTTAATCCGGGCCTGGAAGAAGTTCGCACGCAGGTTGTACGACTGCAGCGCTCGCTCAAGCAGGATTAACTCCGTCTCGAATGAACCCCCGGCAAAGCCGGGGGCTGACGGGCGTGAACAGCTGTCGTACGCTTTCAGCAAATCAGCCCCCCGGCTCTGCCGGGGGTTGTCGCAGATTGCGCTTTGCGCAAGAACGTGCCCTCTCGGCCGCCGTAGCATTTTTGAGTTTGTCCCCGCGCGTACGTCGCTGGAACGGGTGACTGAGTCTTTGGTTCAGTTCGCCTGCTGAGCGGTCGGCCAAGAGGGCACAGCGCCGACAATCTATCGCAAGGCCGCCGCCGGGACAAGCAATTGCAAAATCCGCGAGAAACTACGCTTGCGAACTTTAGCCGGCGTCTGTGCTCGCCCCATAAACCGGCCTCGCAGAGGCCGGCTACAGAAACCGTGGCCTTGCCCCAGGCACCGCTATTGAACGAGACGCCCGCGCTGAATCCCCATCGCCTGCCGGACCGCGACCGCATAGCGCTCCGGCGTTGAGGTAAACTGCTGCAACGTCGCCTCGCTGGCGAACATGTAGAAAAGGTTGTTGTAGTCGATACTGTGCTCGCGCTTGCCGGGAACCTGCTGACCATGATCGATCGCGAGCACAGGATCCATGCCGGATAGCGCCGGGCTATAGCGATCGGGGTCGGCCCAGAACTGCTGTTGCTCCGCGGGCCCGGCCATCAAATAAGTTCGTCCGCGATGCACAATTCCATAACGGGGGTCGCCCGGTACCCATTTCCACTGCGTGCGCATGCTTACCGGGCAGTAGCCGTCGAAGCCGATTGTCGCGCCGCTGGGCGCCGCCGAACGGGGATCCGCTGGCGAGGATGGTTGTAATGTTGCTACTGCAACGGGCGAAGCTTGCGGCGACGGGCCGGTTGTCGGTTGCGCCGCATAGGGGTTAGCTATCTGGCGCGGCGGCGGTGCCTGAAATGCCGGCGCTGCGCCACTCGGCTGAGGAAATTGATCATATTGGCTCGGCTGCGACGTTGACGAGGGCGCGACTGCCGGCGGCGGCGGAAAGGCCACTGGCGTCAAGCTGGCCGCCGTTGGCGTAGGAGCGCTTGCGGTGAACGGATTCGCGGTCGCAGCAAACCGGTCTGGATTCAGCGCCGCCGGTTGCGCTTCAAGTGCCGCCGGCGTATTGACTGGAATTTGCAAGCCGGCATACGCGGTGTTGATTCTTGGCGACTCGGGCGCGGTGGCAGTGGCTTGCGCAAATGGGCCTCCAAGGCGCGTCGTATACTGCCTGGCGAGCTGAGTCGTCTCGGCCACGTAAGCAGCCGGCGTGGGTGGGCTGATTTGCTTCCCTATGACCAGACCTTCCGCGGTCATGATAACGTCGGTAGGTAAGTGCGTGATGCCGAACGACTGCGCAATATCCGGGTGTTCATTCGCATTGAGCTTCACCGGCACGAATTGCGCTTGCAGTGCGCCCCCGACCGCCGGCTGATTAAATACGGCTTCTTCGAGCTTCAGGCAAGGTTTGCACGTAGGCGTCCAGAAATGGACCAACACGAGTCGACCGGTTTGCGCCGCCGCACGTTTCGCGCTCTCAAGATCGTATTGCCACTGTACGCCCATCGCTTGATTGCTGCCGCCGACCGCGACCTGCTGTGCCGCAGCGAAATGAATTGCCGGTCCGACGTCGCGTGCGGTCAGCACCGCGCACACAAGGAGGATGATATACGGCCGGTGGCGAGACATGAGTCATCCCTCGTCGACGATTTGCCCACGGGCGCAGCAGCGAGCCGGGTCGTCTACGACCCCGGCAGCGCAGATATTGCGCCCGCTTTCGGTTATCGGCTGGCAAAGCAGGCGACTTGCCGTAAAATCTGAGGATTCTGCCGAAGGTAACGACGGGGCGGACTTGACCGGCATCCGAGCCGGCCCACGCTATCGTCGCTGCGCGACGCTGGCCGGGTCACCACAGCCGATGACACTCCGTGGTTCGAGTCCCAATTGCGGGTAACGGGGTCGCTTCCGAATGCCGCCCAAATTGGGAAAACCGCCTCGCTGGCCGTCAAACGGCCGCTTCCACCGAGAATCTTTCGCTTTTTGCCAGCATCCCCTCCAAGGGAAGCTTGACAATTACCGATTTCTAGCTAAGAATACGCATGAGTTGATTGTCCTGCCTGTTTTGCGGCAGGTTCTACTGGCCAAATGCTTTGGCTTACGGCGGTTGACAAGGTTTGAACGCCGTGCGGTAAGTCAAAGGCCGCCTCTTTGCCGTCAGGAAATTTCTGGGCAAGAGGTATCCGCCGGAGCCATGGCCGGGGTCCTCGAATTGGGTTCGATGGTCCGCCCGATAGGCCATGGCAGTTGAATGCTTATACACGCTTGATGGCGACTGTCGGACGGCATACGTGCCAAGTGGCACAGGGCCTCGGTGGCCGCGGCAAGCTTGATCAATTATGTCCGCGCCTCGCTGTGTGCGCTGAACAGGAATAAATGTCGCGCTCGATCGGCCCGCGTGGTGGCCGCGGCGCAATTCGACCAGTTGGCATCTTGCTGGTCGCGGTTTCATGAACCCGCGTGGGGGATGAGCATCCGCTCTGTTACAACGTCGCCTTGCTTGACGTTGACATAAATCGATAACAGGCGATTCGGCACTCCAATTGCTGACAAGCGTTGGTACGCAACTGTCGGAGTTACCGGCATTGAGCACCGGCGGCGCGCAGGTTGTGCGCACGATCGCGCAGTATTGGCGGATGGTAGGAGAATCAGTTTCAGGGCGCATTGGGCGCCAAGTGGCCGCGCTTTAGTAGGCACGGCAGTGTCGGAATCGCAAGGTTCCGGTCCCTTTAGTTACGTGTTTGTAAAGGATCAAGGTAAGGGCTTTGGATCACATGGGTAAAAAGAAACGTGGCGGCGGTGGCGGCGGTGGCGGCGGACGCTACCGCAATAACCGCCAGGGTGGATACAACCGTGGTGGCGGCGGGCGTCCCCGTGGCGGCGGTGGGCGGCGTCGTTCGCACGGGCCCGCCCCCGATCGCGATCGCTACGAAGGCGAGTTTCAGGAAAACGGCGAGGCGCTGCCGCTCGTGGCCGGCTCCGGTGTGCTGGAAATGCACCCCAACGGCTACGGATTCCTACGCAACCCAGCGACCAACTTCACGCGTGAGCGGACGGATCCTTTCGTGCCGGGCACGATGATCGAAAAGTTCGGCCTGCGCGAGGGCGTATTGATCAGCGGTATGGTTCAACGCCATCGCCGCGGGCAAGGGCCACGGCTCAAGGAAATCCTCGATGTCGACGGCATGACACCGGAAGACTATCCGAAGGTCAAATCGTTCGATGAGCTGACGCCGATCAACCCGGAGGAGTGGCTCCGCCTGGAAACCGGCCAGCAGCCCCTCACCACGCGGGTGATGGACCTGCTCACGCCGCTGGGCAAGGGGCAGCGCGCGCTGATCGTCGCCCCGCCGCGCACCGGCAAGACAATCCTCATCCAGCACATCTCAAACGGCATCACCACGAACTATCCGGACGTCGTGATGATCGTGCTCTTGGTGGATGAGCGGCCAGAAGAAGTCACCGATATGCAACGGATCATCAAGGGCGAGGTGTTTGCCTCGAGCCTGGACCGCGACGTGGAAAGCCACGTCCGCCTCTCGCAGCTCACCGTCGAGCGCTGCAAGCGCCTCGCGGAAATGGGACGCGATGTGTTCATGCTCCTGGATTCGATCACGCGCCTCGCGCGAGCGTTCAATAAATGGGTCGGCAATACTGGCCGCACGATGAGCGGCGGCGTCGACATCAAGGCGATGGATATCCCCAAAAAGCTCTTCGCTACGGCCCGGGCGTTCGAAGAAGGCGGCTCGCTCACCGTCGTGGGCACCGCGCTCATCGACACCGGCAGCCGCATGGACGACCTGATATTCCAGGAGTTCAAAGGCACCGGCAACATGGAGCTTGTGCTCGACCGCAAACTCTCGGACCGCCGCGTCTACCCGGCCATCGACATCGAGCAATCGGGCACGCGCCGCGAAGAAAAGCTGCTGCCGCCGCAGACGCTGCACGCGGCCACCCTGCTCCGCCGCACGCTCTCCACCATGCATCACGTCGACGCGATGGAGCAACTCACGACGAAGCTCAACAAGTTCAAATCGAACGAAGAGTTCATTAACCTGATCCAGGGCGCGCCGGCGATGGATTAACCGCTTTGCTGAATTCGTGTCGACAAACACACTCTGGACGATCGGCCACTCCAACCGCGAATTGGCCGATTTCCTCGCCCTCCTTGCCGCCGAAAAGATCCAAGTCGTCGGCGACGTGCGGCGCTTTCCCGGTTCACGGCGCCATCCGCAATTCGGCCGCGAAGCGCTTGCCGCGAGCCTGGCCGAAGCGGGCTTGGGCTACATACACTTCCCAAGTCTCGGCGGCCGTCGCAGCAAACGCAGCGATTCGTCGCAAAACGCTGGCTGGCAAGTTGCAGCGTTTGCTGCATTCGCCGACTACATGCTCACCGACGAGTTCGAGAGCGCCTTTCAAGAACTATCGGCACTAGCTGCGAAGCGCCGCACGGCGATCATGTGCGCCGAAGCGCTGCCCTGGCAGTGTCACCGACGACTCATCGCCGATCAGTTTATCGCCCGCGGATGGCAGGTCTGGGACATTGTCGGCCCCAAACAATTGCGAGAGCATTCTCTGCCAATGTTCGCCAAAGTGGTGAATGGCCAGCTTACGTATCCTGGCTGAAAGGGACACCGGCACACAGATACTCTCGCAGTTTGCCGCCATCTACTCCCGGTTTCACTTGTTGCCTGTTGAACTGAAACCACTGCGATTCTACGATAAAGCGTCAGGCCGCGTTACGCGCGGATCGCGCGACCGCGCTTTCGGAGGGTAAGCGAATTGGCTAGCGGCCACACTGGAAATGTGGTGCCCCGCAAGGGGTTGCGGGTTCGAGTCCCGTGCCCTCCGCTTTAAAGTGCCGTAGCTCGCGTTTAGTCTCGCGTCGCGTGCTTGAATCGGTTTACGTCGCCTTCGAATTGAGCTTTGGTTGGAGCAACTATCATGGACTGTCCGAGATGCCGTCTGCTATTGGCGGATGCGGAATACGAGGGCCAGCATGTGCACTTCTGCGGCACGTGCTGGGGTTATTGGCTCACCAGGCGCCAGCTCGATCAGATTGCGGCCGCCGCGACATATCGCTTCGGCAAAGGTGAAACTAAAACGATTGAGTCGACGTTTTATTCCGGCGACGCTAACCGCCAAGGCTCGGAGGGTGAAGGCGTGTCATGTCCGGTATGCGGCATCGAAATGAAGCGGAAGCAATATCGGACAAATTGCCCAGTGCAAATCGACGAATGCGAGGAGCACGGAGTCTGGCTCGATACGGGCGAAATCAAAGACCTGCAGGTCTTCGTCGAACGAGGAATGCAATAGCGGCGAGTCACCGAATTGATTTGGTTGTCGACTTGTACATTTGCGATTGCGCGGGCGCGCTAGGCCGTCGTCGGCACAAGCTCCGACTCGTGCAGGTACGAGTCGTCAACCGGGTAATTGCGCCAGCGGATTGAGTAGTATTTCTCGAACCACTCCTGGATGTCGCTCTCGACTTCGCGGTCGTAGTCGGGCGCTACGTGCAGGGTTTTCCCGATGAATGGGTCGCGGATCTCTCCGTCTTCGATCATGACGCGGCCTGATTTGATCACGATGCGCGGCGTCTCGAACATGATTTCCTTGTTTTCGTGCGGCGTGTAGATGGTGACGTCGGCGTCGGCGCCGGGACCTAAATGGCCCTTGTTCGCCAGACCCAAAATGCGCGCCGGCCCTGCGCGAGTGATGATGGCGATTTCGCCAAGCGTGTATTCACGATCCAGCTCGGCGAGTGTCGACCGCTCGATCACTTGTGGCGGGCATTTTTTCAGCGCATCCTGTCGGTACGACCGGTCCATCAGCAGCCGGATGATTTGCGGATACGCAAGGAACGATCCGCCGTTGGGATGATCGGTGCTCATCACGACGCGCCACGGGTCGTTGACCAACAAGTACCACTCCAGACCGATGGCCCACTGCAGCGAGTGCACCAGCGACTTGTTGCGGTACTTGATCGGCGTGATGCCGCAGCCGGCCTCCATCTCGGTGTCGGCGCTGAACCACTTGCCTTTGAAGATGTTTGAGAGGTAATAGCCGAGCGGGCCGTCGCCCGTCATGCTCGTGGTCTCGCCGAACATCACCTGGCCAACGTCGATGGTGACATTCTGGTGCGTGTTGACAAATTCGGCCAGCGGCACGGTCTTGCTGTTGAAGGTGTTTTCATCGCCTTCGCCGCCGCCGTAGCTGTGGAACTGGACGTGCGTGATGTGGGCCCGGTGGCCATCGAGGGCCTTCATTGTCTCCAGCGTTGTTTGCCAGTTGCCGGGGATGCCGAGGTTGTTGCAATGGATGTGCACGGCGTGCGGCAGGCCGAGTTCGCCGGCCGCTTGCGCCACGCCGCGAATAATCTGCCGCGGCGTCACGCCGAAGTGATCCACGGGATCATCAA
>DATFGJ010000549.1:0-5273 GCA_035249585.1 Lacipirellulaceae bacterium | reverse complement strand
TTGAACTTGCCCAGATCCAATGCGAGAATCTTCATGGTATTGCTCCGTGCGCTTGGTGGGTGAAAACTCCAAAGCTCGACGCCCTACGTCGAACTCGACTTCGTTAGGTTAGCCCGCCAAGCGCACGGCTTACATGGATTCTTTACGCGGCATGATGTGGGCACTGGTAGATTTGGTGTGGGATAGCCCAGAAAGGAGTCCACGATGCGCAGGTTGCGAACCGGCTTGTTGTGTTTTATAGGCACTGTTGTCGTCGCGCTCACTTGCATGTATGCCAACTCGGCGAAAAGCGACGCTCCAGCAAATCAAGCACCTGATTTGCTTGAGAGGTTTGCCACGCTTGAGAGCAGAGTTGCGGAGCTGGAAGAGAGACTTCTCGACCAGACTCTATTTTTATACCAGCGTCCGGTGACAAGCACTGCAGGACCAATCGTCGACCTCGTCCCAGCACCTATGTCTCCGCGGGCACCATCGGCCGTTGCTCCTTCTCCGCAAACGCCGTCGGGCATTCCGCCCGGTTTGACTCCTCACTATTTTAACGGCGGCGCTTATTACATTGTGCCGCTGACCAAGGAAGCATCGGAATAGCATTCTCCGCCTAACAAGTCGCTGCTCGCCACGGCCGGTCGTCGACAGTTGACCCGCCGGCCGAACGGGCGATTTGGTTCTTTGCGTTCTTTGTGGCTATACTTTCGGCAATCCCGCCACTTTGTTCCGGCGGGGTAACTGACCTTTTGTGTTAGACAGCATGGGCAGATTCCATGGCCACCGACCACGAAGCACTGCAAGGATTCTGGAAACTTGTCACCGCCACACGTGCCGGCGAACCTTTCGACCACCCTGACAGTGGCACACTTTTTCAGTTCATAGGCAACCGCTTTCGGCACATTCGCACGCGCTCGACTTATCGTTTCGAGCTTCATGCAGAGACCATGCCTAAGGGAATTGACATCATCATGGTATCCACTCGCAGCTTAGCCCCCGGCATTTACGAACTGGAAGGGGATACACTCCGGATGATGAAGACGGATTGGAAAGCAATGCGGCCAGCGTCATTCGATGATCCTCGATTCGATGTTCATGTCTACACACGTTTCAAACGGCGCGTTCCTATCAAGAGACGAGTCAAAGCACAAATACCGGAGAGTCTAGTGCCCGGTCGTTTTATTCCGAAAGGTTTCTTGGATGATTGAGAGTTGGCTAAATGGGCTGCTGTCTAACAAGAATATGATCTGATCACACAAGAATATGAACTGGATCACTATTGCAATTGGAGTGTTCGCACTTGGATTCGGCATCTACTCGACTTTTGTGCGTTTCACGAGCCCGCAGAGGTTTGGCAAGTTGGAGGCCATGAAGCAGAAGTTTGGAGCGGCGGCTGGGACTGTCATCCACACAGTCGCTTACTCGGTGGTTCCGATTATCACTGGCATTGTATTTATTATTGCGGGCATTCGGGGAGTCGCGTTTTTTTGAAGAAGTCAGTCGATCGTCGACAACTGCGACAGACGTGGCATCTATTTTCAGTGCGTGGCTTGCCGGCTAGGACGCCGCCTAACAAGTCGCCGACTTCGGCCAGCTCAGCCGAGCACAGTTGACCCGCTGGCCGTTCGGGCGGTTTGGCGTTCGTCTGTTGCAGCGCATATACTGTGTGCAATCCCGCCCACGTGTTCCGGCGGGCAACTGAGCTCTTGTGTTCGGCGGAAGAGGTGGGGGGCGTCGGATGGCCAGAATTTTGATAGCGGCGTCTCCAGAGCCACGAGCCGTCATCGAACGGATTCTCGCGGGTCATGAACTCTCGTGCGCGGAGACCATGGCGCAGGCTAAGCAGTTCCTGCGCGAGCGGGTTTTCGACCTCATCATTTGCACGATTGTCTTCGACGAGTCGAAGATGTTTGATCTCCTGCAGCTCGCGAAATCGACGCCTGAGTGGCAACGGATCCCCTTTGTAGCCGCTCGCGTCAGACCACACATCCTCCGCTCGCCGACAGCCGTGCGGGACGCGGCGTTTACCTGTGGGACATTGGGAGCGGAAGCATTCTTGGACATCGCAGACTACCAGATGGACCCGGAACGAGAAATGCGAGAGGCGATAGAGCGGCAACTCCTAGACACAACGTCGCGAAGCGACACCTGATGACGATTGGACTACTGAGCGAGGCCCGCCAAACAATCCGCTGCTGAGCTTGGACGTTATGCCGCGGGGAAGCTTGCGGACTGCGCACGACCATTGTGGCGATGGTGGCGGCCATTCCGGTTCTATTTTGCCAGGACCAGCGGGCGCATCTCGGCGGCGAGATAGAAGGAGCCGGTGATGCAAATTAGTTCGCCGTCGGCCTTCGTCTGAATTACGTGCTCCCAGGCCTTTGCGGGGCGATCGCAGACGGTAACTTCCACGCGGCGACCCGCGAGCAGGCCATTTATCGTCTCGGCCAGCGATTGGGCCGGCACGGCGCGCGGGTTGTCCTGGTACTGCGTGACGATGACTCGATCAAAGTGCGGCACAAGCTCGCGGATGATTGCGCGGACGTCTTTGTCGTGACTGACCGCGAGGACGAGCGTGCGGCGCGTCGGCGTCGGCAGCTCGGCCAGTGCCTCGATGAGTGCACGGGCTGAGGCCGGGTTATGGGCCGTGTCGAGGATGATGGTTGGGTCGCCGGGAATCACTTCGACGCGCCCCGGCAACACGGCTCTGGAAAGGCCGAATCGCATCGCATCGGTTGAGATGCACCAACTCTGATGGCGCAGTTCTTCGATCGTGGCCAAGGCGACGGCGGCGTTGGCTGCCTGATGCGGGCCGGGCATGGCGAGGGCGAGCTCGGTCAACTCGTGTTCCTGGCCGGGGACGTTGTAAGAGAAACTCATGCTCCCTTGTGCGGGATTAGAGGGGGAGACTGGGAGAGGGGGCGAGGGGGAGACGCGGCTGTTATCACCGCGCAGCGGGGTCGGGGCTCGCTGATATTCGTACGTGAAATCGTCGCCGAGCTGGATCAGGCGGCAGCCGTGTTCGCGGGCCACTTCGGCGATGACCGCCTGCGCCTCGGGCTCGGTGGCGCCGCAAATGACCGGCACGCCCGGCTTGATGATGCCCGCCTTTTCGCGCGCGATCGACGCGAGCGTGTTGCCGAGCTGCTTCATGTGGTCGAAGCTGATGCTGGTGATCACGCTCACGACGGGCAAGCAAACGTTCGTCGAATCCAGCCGGCCGCCCAGCCCCACTTCCAGCACCGCCGCGTCGACTTTGCGCTCGACGAAATGCACGAGGGCCATCGCCGTGGTGATTTCGAAGTAAGTCGGGCCGGCCGCCGAATCGCCGTCGCGCGATAACTCATCGTCCATGGCTTGCACAACAGGTCGAAGCCGGTCAATTAGCACAACCAGCTCGTCGGCCGTGCAAGGTTGGCCGTCCACGGCAAAACGCTCTTCGATCCGCTCCAGATGGGGCGAGCTGAAGACCCCGGTGCGGTAACCGGCGGCCGTGAGCATCGCTGCGATCATCGCCGACGTGGAGCCTTTGCCCTTCGTGCCGGCGACGTGAACGATTTTCAGGCCGGCATCCGGCTGGCCGAGCCGCACCAGCAGCTGCCGCATGCGGTCGAGCTTGAGCTGCCGCTGGTTGTAGGGAATCGCAGCGGTGCGCTCGTAGTTGATGCGGCCCATGAGCCAATCAAGGGCGCGTTCTCGGGCCGAGGAGAGCGTCGGCGACGACGTCGTGTCGATTTGTTGCATGGACGGGTTGAGAGTCGACGGCGGCTTCGATAGATGCTGACGTTTGCAATATCAGCATGTACGAAGTCGCGGTCGGGTTGAAGACTCCCGACCCGGCGGCGCAAAAAAGAAGGGCCGACGAGGCGCGGGAATCCTCGTCGGCCCTCAGGCGGGGAGAACGCGGGCCGCTTACTTGCGACCCAAAAGGTTAACGGCGGGAACTCATCTGCTGGACGCCGACCCGGTTGCCACCGTGGTGATGCACCCGCCCTCGGTTGGCTCGGGCCGTCGTCCGACTCTTCTACCGATCCGCGAGAAAAGCACACGCCGTGCCAGTCGCGTTCGGCATGGCCGGCAAGTTGTGAGTTTGGCGTGCAAGTGGTTTGCACATCACCGTTTACAGGATGCTGCAAGCAAATGGGAAACGCCGAAGCCGGCCGGCGGTAGCAGTGAACGGCTGTAAAACTTTCCGCAGGTACTTGTAGATGTTGCCTAGGAAGCGGCACCAACGGTGAACCTGGCCCCGCATGCTTGCGTAGCGGATTGGGCCTAGGCTAAACCGCAAGCGCCGCGTTATACCATACGGCTCGTGGTGGAGCCGGCCTCGGGCACTTCAATCGTAACTCGTTAGATTGACGCGTTTTGCGGCGGATCGCCGAATGCTTCTAGTTGAGAACGTCAAGAAATCGTATCGAGAGCCGGACGGCGGCCGGCTCGCAATTCTCGATGTGCCGCGGCTGGAGCTAGCTGCCGGCGAGCAGGCCGTGATTCGCGGCCGCAGCGGCGGCGGCAAGACGACGCTTCTCAACGCTATCGCCGGGTTGGCCACGGTCGATGAGGGCAAAATCGTCGTCAACGGCACCGAAGTCACGCGGCTGCGTGAAGCGGTGCGCGACCGGTTTCGCGCCCGCAACATCGGCTTTGTGTTTCAAACCTTCAATCTGCTGGCCGGCTTCACGGCGCTGGAAAACGTGCAGCTGGGGATGACGTTTACGCGCCAGCCGAGTGACCGCAAGCGAGCGGTCGATTTGCTCACGCGCGTGGGACTCGGGGACCGGCTCACGCATAAGCCGGCGGCGCTTTCGGTTGGCGAGCAGCAGCGCGTGGCGGTGGCCCGCGCGTTGGTGAATCGGCCCGGCTTGTTATTGGCTGACGAGCCGACGGCGAACATCGATCCGGCCCACCAGCAGCAAGTCGTCGATTTGCTGCGCGAAGTTTGCAGCGCGGAAAACGTGGCGATGCTGCT
The DNA here is from genome assembly GCA_035249585.1 of Lacipirellulaceae bacterium. Taxonomy (GTDB): domain Bacteria; phylum Planctomycetota; class Planctomycetia; order Pirellulales; family Lacipirellulaceae; genus JABDGM01. Next base: position 319 of record DATFGJ010000549.1, on the reverse strand, counting down.
GGTGACGCACTCGCCGGAGGTGGCCAGCCAGTTTGATCGCGTCGAAGATTTGGAGAATCTCAATCGGGTGCTGCGGCGCGTGAGCTAAACGGAGCGTGATCGACTAGCCAGCCAAAATTACCCCCTCCCCGGCCCTCCCCGCAAGGGGGAGGGAGTTTGAAACTGATACAAAGAATCATGTCGTTCTGGAAAATAGCCTGGCGGAACATTCAGCAGCGCGGGCTGGCTTCGTCGCTCACGGCGCTGTCGATGGCGCTGGGCATTGCGGTGATGATCGCCGTGATCGTGATCCACAGCGTCACGGTGCGGCAATTCGAGG
>DATFGJ010000548.1:0-2962 GCA_035249585.1 Lacipirellulaceae bacterium | reverse complement strand
GCCGCGTGATGAACCGCGTTAGCGAATACATTTCGTCGCATCGCAAATCGTTTGAAGACGAGCTGGCGGAGCTGCTGCGCATTCCCAGCGTGAGCGCCGATTCGCGCCGGCGGGCGAAGTCCGCCGGGCCGCTGAATGGATGCTGAGCCAATTTCAGCGGGTTGGACTGGCAACTGAACTTATTGAGACGGCCGGCCATCCGCTGGTATATGCCGAGTCGTCTCCCGTGGCGGGCGCGCCGATCGCGCTCGTATACGGTCATTACGACGTGCAGCCGCCTGAACCGCTTGAGGAATGGATCAGCCCGCCATTTGAGCCCATCGTTCGCGACGGCAACATCTACGCACGCGGCGCGACCGACGACAAGGGCCAGATGCTGACGCACGTCAAAAGCGTCGAGGCCTGGATGAAGGCCGCGGGCGAACTGCCGATTCAAGTCAAGTTTTTGATTGAAGGCGAAGAGGAAGTCGGCAGCGAGCAGCTGACGCCCTACGTGCGAGCGCATCGCGAGAAGCTGGCTTGCAATTGCGTTGTGATTAGCGACTGCTGCCAATTCGCGCCGGGTATCCCGGCAATCACCTACGGGCTGCGCGGCATCGCGTATTACGAGCTGCGGTTGCGCGGACCGCGGCAGGATTTGCACTCGGGCACGTTCGGCGGGGCGGTGACCAATCCGGCGGGCGCTTTGGTCGAACTTCTGGCGGCGCTCAAGGACAAAGATGGCCGCATCCAGCTTCCAGGTTTTTACGACGACGTCGTCCCGCTCACCGAGCGCGAGCGGGAAGAGTTTCGCGCCCTCCCGCTCACTGACGCCGAATTCATGAAGCAAATCGGAGCCGCGGGCCTTTCCGGCGAAGCGGGTTACACTTCGCTCGAGCGGCGATGGGCCAGGCCGACGCTCGATATCAATGGCCTCACCAGCGGCTATCAGGGCGAAGGCGCCAAGACTGTCCTGCCGGCGCGGGCGAGCGCGAAGTTCAGCTTCCGGCTTGTTCCAAAACAGAATCCGGCACGCATCACGACATCTCTGCGCAGCTTTTTCGAATCTCGCCTGCCGCGTGGCGTTGAAATGGAGCTCATCGATCATCATGGTGCACCCGGCGTCGTCATTTCGCTCGATAGCCCGTATATGCGCGCGGCCGCCGCGGCCGTTGAAGCGGGCTTTGGCCGAGAACCAGTTTACATACGCGAAGGCGGCTCGATTCCCATCGTCACGACATTCGCGCAGGAGCTGAAGGCCGACGTGCTGCTGCTCGGCTGGGGCCAGAACGACGACAACACCCACAGCCCGAACGAGAAATTCTCGCTCGACGACTATCACCGCGGTACGCTGGCCAGCGCGCAGCTGTGGCAGGAACTGGTTGCGGTGCGACCGAGTACAAGACCTCGATAATTTTGAACCTGGAGGCATGAATTGCATTGAGAAAAGAGGATGCAGGATGCGGGATGCAGGGGACAGGGGTTTCAATTCCCTGCCCCCCGCATCCGCCATCCCGCATCCTATCGATCCAATGTGAGCGATACGATGCTCGATAAGCGATTCATTTTGGAAAATCCTGCGCTGGTTCAGGAAAACTGCGATCAGCGCGGCGTGAAGGTCGACGTTGCGCGGTTTGTGGAGCTGGAGTCGCAGCGGCGCAAATTGCAAACGGAAGTCGAAGAGCTTTCGCGACAGGCGAACCTGGTCAGCAAATCGATCGGCCAGGCCAAGGACGATGCAGAGCGGGAAGCGCGCAAGGATGATGGTCGCCGCATCCGCGAGCTGAAAGAGCAGATTCTGGCGCATATGGAAACGTTGGCCGCCGAGGCGGCAACGATCCATAACGCGATGCCCAACCTCACGCATCCTGAGGCGCCCGTCGGTGGTGCGGATGCCAGCAAGGAGCTGCGCCACGGCGAAATCGACGTGCGGCCTTTCGCCTTCCCGGTGCTCGATCATGTGCAGATCGCCGAGCAGCATGACCTCATTGATTTTGAAGGTGCGGCGCGGGTTGCGGGGCACGGGTTTTATTTCTTGAAGAATGAGGCCGCGCTTTTGGAGCTGGCGCTGCAGCAGTACGCGCTTCAGTTGCTTGTGCGCGAAGGCTTCACGCCGATGGTCACGCCGGACCTCGCGCGGGGCGACATCTTGAAGGGCATCGGTTTTATCCCCCGCGGCCCGGAGACGCAGATTTACAGCATTGAAAATCAGGATCTCAATCTGGTGGCGACCGCCGAGATCACGCTTGGCGGCCTGTATGCCGGCGAGGTCATCGACGCCGAAAAACTGCCGATCAAGCTGTGCGGCATCAGCCACTGCTTCCGCACCGAGGCAGGCGCAGCGGGTCGAGCCTCGCGCGGGCTTTACCGCGTTCATCAATTCACCAAGGTCGAGATGTTCGCCTTCACGCTGCCCGAGCAAAGTGAGGACATGCACAATTATTTTCGCGACCTCGAATGCGAGATTTTCGACGGGCTGGGCATTCCTTACCGCGTGCTCGATATTGCCACCGGCGACCTGGGCGGTCCGGCCTATCGCAAGTTCGACCTCGAGGCCTGGATGCCCGGCCGCGGCAATGGCGGCGATTACGGCGAAGTCACGAGCGCCTCGAATTGTACCGACTATCAATCGCGCCGACTCGATATTCGTTTCAAGCGCAAGGGCGAAAAGGGCACGCATCTGGTGCACACGCTCAACGGCACGGCCGTCGCCGTAAGCCGCGCGCTCATCGCGATTCTGGAGAACTGCCAGCAGCCGGACGGCTCCGTCATTGTGCCCGACGCGCTCCGCCGCTGGGTTGGCAAAGAGCGCATCGGTGGCGATGGTGCATAGTCTCGGCTGCCGTGATTGGTCGATTGGTATCATTCTTGCGGTGCACGAATCATACTAAGGACGGCTGTGCCACATTGTGGTTGTGGGAGGCCTCTCCGAGGCCGATGAGATTTCCCGAGTTTCTACGGCCCATCGGCGTCAGAGACGCCT
>DATFGJ010000547.1:0-10338 GCA_035249585.1 Lacipirellulaceae bacterium | reverse complement strand
CAAATCGTCCGGGCCGATCAGCGTGGCGGGATGCGGCGACTCGTGACTTCGCGACCCAAGGACTCGTGCCACAATCGCCGCAACCATGCGGCGACCACTGCAAGTGTATCACGCGCTTCACATCGACCCGCGTGGTGCGTTCCAAAGCTGTCATCTATTGCGGTTGTAGCAAAGGTGCCGGCCTTGCATCCGCCTAAAGCATGCCGCGCAAGTGAGTTTCGACGCATTCGGCAAGGATCGGCGGGTTGTAGCCGCCTTCCAGTAGGCTCACGATGCGGCCGGCGCTGTGGACGGCGGCGACGTCGACTACCATTTTTGTCAATTCAGCGAAGTCCTCGACCTCGAGGCCGAGCGAGCCGATCGGGTCGGCGCGGTGGCTGTCGAAGCCGGCGCTGATTAGCACCAGCTGGGGACGGATGCGGGCGGCGAAATCTTCCAGCTCGCGGCGGAACTGATCAAGGTACGTGGCGCGCGGCGTGCCGAAGGTGACCGGCAGGTTCCGCGTTGCGCCTAGACCGCCCGCCGTGCCGGTTTCGTCGGCCGCACCCGTGCCGGGGTAGAAGGGCCAGCGATGGATCGAAAAGAAGCCCACCCGACTGTCGGCGTAAAACATGTCCTGCGTGCCGTTGCCATGGTGCACGTCCCAATCAACGACAAGCACTCGGTCGAGCTGGTGCTCCTCCAGTGCTACGGCCGCGGCAACCGCGATGTTGTTGAAAAGGCAGAAGCCCATCGCGCGCTCGGAGACGGCGTGGTGGCCGGGCGGCCGCACGATGCCAAGGGCTGCCTTTGCTGTGCCGGCAAGTACGCGGTCCACTGCATCGCAGGCGGCGCCGGCAGCGAGCGCGGCGACGTCATATGATGCGGGACTGACGACGGTGTCTGCGTCGAGCCGGCCACCGCCGCGCGCTGCGAGCGCGGCGACGCGGTCGATGTGCGCCGCCTCGTGCACTAGCTGCAGGCGCTTGCGCGACGCGGGCTTCCACTGCGGCCGGACGCATTGCGCCGCAAGGCCCGAGTGATCCAAGCGCGCGATGATCTGCCGCAACCGCTCGGGCTGTTCCGGGTGTTGTCCGGTGTCGTGGTCGAGAAAGCACGGATCGTAATAAAGAAGTGTCATGGCACGCGATACGGGGTCGGGAGTCTTCAATACGGTTCGTGATTGGTGCGCATTGTATACGTTAAAGTTGCTACACCAATTGTGAACGCATGCGACTCCCGACCCCCTACGCTGGCACCGCGCAAACGGGGTCGGGAGTCGTGGGCATTACTTGATGCCGCATCAGATAGCGAAAGCGGCGTTTATCTAGTTCGCAATGCTGGTTGAAGAATCCCGACCCCGCAAAACGTGGCGGCAATAAACTCCTGCGGCCAAGGCGAAAACTTGAATGCCAGGCACGTCTTTGGTACAGTGAAAGTGGCACTTTGTATAGAGAGAGGAAGGCGCATGATGCCATTGAGACTTTCGGATTGGTTGCGGTTTCCAGCGAGCGCGCGACGAAATCTTCGCCGACTGGCGCTCATGCTATTTGCGGCCGGCCTGGCGCCGGTCGTTTATGCGCAACAACCCGCCGTGCAGTACCGCAGCGACCCGCCCGACGCTAAGCTCAAGACCTACGGCGGCGTGGCCCGAGCTTTGGTCAAGCAAGGAAGCTACGCGGCGGAGAAAGCCAAGATCGATGAGTATTTCGACAAGTTCTACTTTCCAGACATGACCGGCACCAGCCCGGAAGAACTTGGCCGGCTCGGTGACTCGCGTTACAAGCTGTTCAAAGACTATTTATGGGAAAGTACCGACGCGACGTTCCAGCAGACGCTGACGAACAAAGCTTTCACGGCGATGATCAACGTGCTCAAGCCGCAGAATCCGCCGTATCACCCGGCAGTCCGCTTCAATGCCGTGCTCGTAATCGGGATGCTCGACCGGCAGTATGGCGTGGAAGGATCGCGGCCATCGGAGCCATTGCCGCAAGCGACCAAGGCGCTCGTGGCGATTGTCGACTCTGCGACGGTGAAAGAGATTTTCTCACCGGCGGTGATTCTGGGTGCGGTGATTGGCTTGGAGCGGCACGCACAGCTGCGGCAATCGCTCTCCGCCGATGATGTGGCGAAGATGACTGCCGCACTACTTAAGCTCATCAACCACGACAAGCCGATTCAGGACATGGACCCGGCCGCGTACGCCTGGTTGCGATTGCGGGCGGCGAGCGCGCTGTCGCACCTTCGCACGGTGGGACCCAAAAACAGTTTTCACAACGCGATCGTGAAGCTGGCGGGCGAATTAAAGTCGATGGACGACCGCTGCGAGGCGGCGTCGCTTTTGGCGAGGACCGATTACAAGGAGGTGAAGCTGGAAGATCCGGCGGCGAGCGAGCCGTTATTGAAGTTGGCGCGCGATCTGGCGGCCGAAGAATCCAAGCGGGCCAAAGATTTTCAGCAGGAGGAAGTTGGTCTTGGTGGCGGTGTTAGTGTAGGTACCGGTATCGGCCGGGGTGAATACGGTGGTGGTCGCAGCCCGTACTCGCCGCGCGGAATGGGCCAGTATGGCGGCAATTATGGCGCTACCGGCGATGTTCTCGAGGAGCAGGAGCGCTTTCCGCGACGACACGTGCTCGCGCGACTTACCGATTTGAAGGCTGGCTTAGAAGCGGTAAAGCCGGCCGTGCCGGCGGAAACTCAAGCCAAGATCGACGCGATCTTAGCGGCGATTGCGCCCGTGAGAACGCAGGCCGTCGACAAGGAAATTGGCGAGCTGGCGTTTGCCAGTTCGATCGTAGCCATGGCGGCGGCAGTCGAGGCCGCAGCCAAACCGGCCGACGCGCCGGCCGCTGCCGACGAGGAGGAATCAGCCGACGAGTTCCAAACGCCGGTGGAGCCGCAGGAATCGAATCCGGAACAACCCGCGCCGCAGCAGCGTGTGCCCCCGCAAGCGTCTCGACAGCAACCCGTAGCGCCGCGAGCGACTCCGCCACAGCCGGCATCGGAGCAACCCGGCCCGCAACAAGAGTAGCTGAAGTCCTGCGAGCTAGCCGGCTCAAACTCTGCTCTACATAGCCGGACCAATTCGGCCCGGCATTTTTCTTATACAGCCGGACCATCTTGGTCCGGCGTCGCTGTCGTAGCGCTGACTGTTCCCGGCCAAGATGGCCGGGCTATGTAGGCAAGTGCCCAGCAGCTGAAGAGGACGGCGATGTAGAACACATCGCCGGCAAGCATCGCGCGGTAGAACGGCACGGCCGCCCAGTAACAGAGCTTGAGCCCGGCCAGCGATTTTTCATAGTCGCTCTGAAAGGCCCATACGGCAAAGTTCGAGACCAGAAAGAACAGCGTCGCCGGCAGGATGCCGCACAAAGCCCAGCGCCAAACGGCCGCGGCCCAGCCGCTCGGCCGATCGCGCAACGTTCTTCCCAACCAGACAGGCACCGTCATTACCGCGTAGGTGGCGATCAATACCGGGATGTTGTTGTACGCCGGCAGCATCTGGTCGCTAATGCCGAGAATTGCTAGCGGCACTAACACGGCAATCGCTGCGCGCGAGAAATAAAACCCTGCGAAGATGGCCGCCGCCGCGGTCGGCGTGAAGCACCACCACGGCTGGTTCCACCGGCCGGCCACGCCGATGGCGATGAGCAGGACAAAGACCGACAAATCGCATGCGCGTTGCTGGCGTGGATTCACTTGATCAACTCCTATGCTATTCAGAGTGCCGCTCGGCTAGTGGCACTTACTTGGAGCATTTTACTGATGTGCCGCAAATGTCCACAAGACTTGATCGCCGGGGCGCAACTCGTACACGGCGTAGCTGCGGTCGGCATGCTCTCCATTGACGCGATACGTCCAATTCCGTCCGTTTACCCCCTCGTTGGCCACGCCATTCAAGGAATTAAGGAAGGCACCGGCGCCGGAGCCCGTGCTGGCCACGCTGACCCTTGGATCGCTGTTCAACAGGTCCGCGACGGTCATGTCTTCATGCCATTGCGATTCGGCGCTTATCGGCTCGCGGCCGTCGCCGAAATTGATCGTCAATTGCACGCTGGTCGCGATAGGAGCACCCGCGACGGTCTCGCGCGGCATTCGCTCTGGTTGCGGGGCCGGCCCGGGCGCGCCACGGCGCAGCAGGGACATGATCGCCGCCAGAACAATCGCTAGCAGCAGCGGCAATCGCCACCAGGAACCGCACGCGGGGCACGAATCGTGATCGGTGGGTTCCGACACTTCTGTTCTCGTATTGCGAAAGTACCAGGAGAAACGAACTTTTCGCCGATTTGCTTTGCATTTGCGAACGGCCATCAGCATCGGGGATGGGTTCCACAAGCGACGGCAATTCGTCTTATATCGAAAATCACGCGGTCCGTCATCAGGCCTGACATCGCAGGGCAGTTTGCGGTATCTTGTTCCGCATGGCAGCCAGCACGATGGTTTCGCTTTCGTTTCCTGAGCCGGATGTGGCGGTGATCACGCTCGACGATCCGCAGTCGAGCGCGAATGTGCTTTCGCGGCATGTGCTTGATTCGCTCGAACAGCATCTCAATGAGCTGGACCGCCGGCCGAAATTGGCGGGCCTGGTGATCCGCTCGGCAAAGCCGGGCATGTTCATCGCGGGGGCCGATCTCAAGGAGTTTGCTCAGTGGCTCGATGCGCCGAAAGACGAGGTGACGAGCGTCTGCCGGCGCGGGCAACAGCTGTTTGGGCGGTTTTCAAGCGCAAATTATGTCACCGTTGCAGCAATCGACGGCCTGTGCGTGGGCGGCGGCGGGGAACTGGCCATCTGGTGCGACCGGCGCGTCTTCACCGATAGCGAGAAAACCGGTTTCGGGTATCCGGAAGTGAAGATTGGTCTGTTGCCCGGCTGGGGCGGCACGGGACGCACGCCGCGGATGGTCGGCCTCTCGAACGCGGTGGAGTTGATTACCGGCGGCGAAACAATCGATGCCCGCGCGGCGGCCGCTATGGGGCTGGCAGACGACGTTGTTAGCATAGGCCCGTCAGCCCCCGGCTCCGCCGGGGGTTCAATGGCGTCCGACCCGCTCTTGGCGGCCGCGATCCGCATGATCCGCGCCGAGCAGAAGTCGCAGCAATTCCGCCGCGACCGCCAGCGCTGGGCTCAGCCAATCGACATGGATGAGACGGAGCTCGGCTTCCTCGGCGCGACGGCCAGCGCGTACATCCAGCAGCAGACAAAGGGCCACTACCCGGCGCCGCTCGCGGCCTTGGAGCTGATGCTGGGCGCCGCGGGCGTTGATCTCGATACCGCCTGCCAAATGGAAGCGGAGGCGTTCTCGACGCTGTTCGGCACGCCGATCAATCGGGCACTGCTCAATGTGTTTTTCCTTCGCGATCGCAACAAGAAGGACCCGGGCGTCACGGCGAAGATCGAGCCCCGGAAAATAACTTCGGCCGGCGTCGTCGGCGCCGGCGTGATGGGGCAGGGCATTGCGGCAGCCAACGTGAAGCGCGGCATTCCGGTTGCGGTAATGGACTCCAATCAGGAAGTCTTGGCGCGCGGCGTCCAAGGCGTTCTCAACGAGGTGGCTTATAACAAGCAAACCAAAGGCCCCGATGCAAAGCGGGCCATCGAGCTGGCGCCGCTCGTGAACGGCACGCTTTCGGATATCGAGCTGTGCCGCGCCGACATCGTCGTCGAGGCGATTTTTGAGAATCGAGAGGCCAAGCAGCATTTATTCGGGCGAATCGAGCCTCTTTTGCGCGATGAGGCGATTCTTTGCTCCAACACGTCGACAATCCCGATTAGCCGGCTGGCCGCCGGATTGGAGCATCCCGAGCGCTTTTGCGGCCTGCATTTTTTCAACCCCGTGCGGCAGATGCCGCTGGTGGAGGTGATCCGCGGCGAGAAAACGAGCGACGCCACGATCGCCACCGCCGTCGCTTATGCCAAGGCGCTGGGCAAGTCGCCGATCGCGATGAACGATGGACCCGGATTCTTGGTGAACCGGCTGTTGCTGCCGTACATGAATGAGGCGGCACTCTTGTTGTGCGAAGGCGCCAGCATTGATGAGATCGAGCGGGCGGCCAAGAAGTTCGGCATGCCCATGGGGCCGATCACGTTATACGATGTGGTCGGGCTGGACGTGGCCGTGCACGCCGGCGCAACGATGGTCGAGGCGTACCCCGATCGCGTCGTGCCGGCCGCTATCTTGCAAAAGCTGGTGGAGCGCGGGCGAATCGGCCAGAAGGCCGGCAAGGGCTTTTTCGATTACGCGCCGGCCAAGGCGGGCAAGCCGCCGCGAGGAACCGAAAGCAAGGAGGTCGCGGCGCTCATCGCCGAGTGCCGCACCGGGCCGCAGCGCAAAATTGGCGGCGAAGAGCTTGGTGATCGCTTATTTCTGCCGATGCTTGTCGAGGCCACGCGCGCGATGGAAGACCGCCTGGTGCGCGATGTGCGTGACGTCGACCTTGCGCTGATATTCGGCATCGGGTTTCCACCATTCCGCGGCGGACTATTCTTCTGGGCCGACCAGGTCGGCGCAGCCAAGATCGTCGAAAAACTGAAGAAATACGCACCGCTGGGCAAGCGATATCAGCCGACTGCGATGCTAACCAAACTCGCCGAAACGAACTCTCGCTTCTACGATTGAATAACCACAGAGGCACGGAGAACACGGAAATCGGGTCAGATCAGAAATGAAGATTAGTGGGGCGGACAATAAGTGATACGGAAAAAGGACGCGGCGTTTCATAAATTCATAAGTCGGTCTTCTTTCCCTCCGTGCACTCCGTCTCCCCGTGGTTAACACTCCGCTGATAAGCCATGAAGAATGCCGTCATTGTTGATTGCTGTCGCACGCCGATTGGCCGGGCCCATCCGGAGAAGGGCGCGTTTCGCGATGTCCGCTCTGACGATCTGGCTGTCGCCGTGGTGAGCGCGCTTATTGAGCGCACGGGGATCGATCCAGCGCTAGTGGAAGATGTCGTGCTCGGCAATACGCAACAGCAGCGCGAGCAAGGGTTCAACGTGGCCCGAACGGTCGGCTTGATGGCCGGCCTCCCAGTGGAAGCCGGCGGGGCAACCGTGAATCGCCTGTGCGGCAGCAGCCTGCAAGCGCTTGCGCAGGCATCGCACGCCATCCTGGCCGACGCCGAGGATGTGCAGATTGTCGGCGGCTTGGAGCACATGCATCACATCCCGATGGATGCCGGAATCGATCTCAACCCGAAGCTCTTCACGCGCACCAGCAAGGGCGCACTCATGATGGGCATCACGGCCGAGTTCCTGGCCCAGACCCAAGGCATCAGCCGCGAAGAGCAAGACCGCTTCGCGCTGGCGAGTCATCAAAAAGCTGCAGCGGCCTATTCGTCCAACGGCGAGGCTGCTTCAGCGGCAGGGCAGTTTGCTGACGAGCTCGTCCCCATCTGGGGTCGCGACGAAGCAGGCAACCGCATCCTGGTGGAGCGCGACCAGTGCGTGCGCCCGGAGACAAGCATGGAAGCGCTCTCCGCGCTGGCGCCGGCATTCATGCCCGGCATGGGCACCGTCACCGCCGGCAACAGCTCGCCCCTCAACGATGGCGCCGCCGCGCTACTGATAATGAGTGACCAGCGCGCCAAGTCGCTCGGCATGAAGCCGCTTGCCAAGGTGCGCGCCACAGCTGTTGCGGGCGTCGATCCTGCCGTGATGGGCACTGGCCCTGTGCCGGCAACTCAAAAAGCGCTCAAGCGCGCCGGCCTTACGCTCAAGGACATCGATCTCGTCGAGCTCAACGAAGCATTCGCCGCCCAGGCGCTCGCCTGCATCCGCATGCTCAAGCTGGACGAGGAAAAAGTCAACGTCCGCGGCGGCGCGATCGCCATCGGCCACCCGCTCGGCGCATCAGGCGCCCGCATCGCTACGACGCTTGTCCACGCGATGCGCGACCGCGACGCCGAGTTCGGCCTGGCTACGATGTGCATCGGCGTGGGCCAGGGGATCGCGGTAATCTTCGAGCGTGCGTAGCCGTGCGAAGAAAATCATGCTGGCTTGCGGCGTCTTCGAATTGGCGTCATCGAAACTTCTAGCCGCCGTCCAAGTGCTGCGGCAATTCGCTGGAGCATCGTCAATGAATGCCCTTCGTAATCCGCATCCTCGAGCCGGGCGATGACCTGCTGCTTTGTTCCGATCAATTCGGCAAGCTGTTTCTGCGTCAGACCGGCCTTTTGTCGCGAATCATAGATTAATTGAGCTATGCGCATGTTGAATTGATGCTGTTCAATCCGCGCTCGCAACTCGGGCGTGTCGCCGAATTGTTGAACCGCTATTTCGAATGCATCTGTTATGTACTTCTTCTTTTTAGCCATCCGATGACTCCTCGCGATATGTGTGCCGAGCCGGATCTTCTTTGAAGAACTTCATTCTCATAATTGCCCGCTCGATCTCCTTCGGCGGCACCTTCCTTTCCTTTGTCAGGGCATGAACGAGCACTGCAAACTCTCGCCGATAGAAGAAATACAAAATGCGATGCTGCGACCGTCCAACTCGGGCTCGCAATTCATACACTCCATCGCGCAAGTAGTCGGCGATCGGTCGACGTAGCTCGTGCCCCATGCGACGCAATAGGCCGATTTGCGCAAGGCACTTCTCCGCTGCGCGTTGGTCGCGGCGCCTCAGTTCGACAAGCCACTCATCGACAGGAACACTCCCGTCAGTCTCCGTGTAGTACACGACATCGGTGGGTGGCATCTTCGCATTTATACTACAAAATTGTTGTAACGGCAAACAGCCTTGTAGTATTGTTTACAAATCCCTCTCAACCAACAGCGAACGCAGTTCCCTTATATTGACGGGGTCAAGGCGCAATCGTACATTGAAAGCCGTGAACGAATTCGACGGGCGGTTTGCGGCTCGTGGCGGCTTGCGAGCCGCAGTGGTCAGCGATTTTGCTTTTCTTATCGCGCGGGCAGTTGAGGGGATCTTTGTCCGGCTCTTGATCAAGCTCAGCGGCGGAATTTCCTGCGCCGCTGCGGCGCATTTACAGGCGGGAGGTTGCAGCCATGCAACTCGGTAAGACGCTCGTTGGCGCAGTGATCGGCGGTCTTGTCGGGGCCGCAGTGTGCGTCGCCATTACAAAAATCACCGGTTGGGACAAGATGTGGCTGGCAATCCTGGTCGCCTTGTTGACCGGGATCGGCGTGCGCTTGTTTGTCGATACCAAAGGGCACGCAAGCTACGCGCGCGGCGCGTTGACCGCCATCCTAGCGATCGGAGCGTATTTTCTCTCCTTCTGGGCATCGACACTGATAACCACGAAGGGTGCCTCGGCACGCGAAATCAATACGCAAGCCGGCGTCCGGCAGCCTGCCGATGACAACGCTGCTGCCGACGATGCGGCCGATGGTGATGCGGCCGATGGCGAAGCGGCTGAAGCAGCGGACCGCGACACTGAAGATGCCGGAGACGAAGCGGCCGACGATGCCGCGCCCGCTGCCCCCGCCACAACACGGCAGCGGTCCGATCCGGCCGCCGGCGTGTTGCGCCCCCAGCGGCCGCCCGAGCGCTCGCCGTGGGAGTACATTGCTTTGGGCGTCGCGGCGTTGATTGCCTATCAGATGGGGCGCGGCAGCGAAGGCCCTCGCACCTATGCGGCCGATGGGACGGCGGTACGCGACGAGGAAGCAGTGCCCGTTCGACCAGGTCAGTTCCCTCCGTCCGATTGAGTCCGTTGCGGTAAAACATGCCGCAGGAATTGGCCGGTGTGGCTTTCGGCGCACGCAGCCACATCTTCCGGCGTTCCGGCGACGACGACTCGCCCGCCGTTCGCTCCACCTTCAGGCCCAAGGTCAATGACCCAGTCGGCTGTCTTGATGACGTCGAGGTTATGCTCGATCACAAGCACTGAATTGCCCTGATCCACGAGCCGGGTCAGTACGCCGAGAAGCCGGCGAATGTCGTCACTATGCAGGCCGGTGGTTGGCTCGTCGAGAATGTAAATCGTGTGGCCAGGGACCGGCCGTCCGAGCTCGGTGGCTAGCTTGATTCGCTGCGCTTCGCCGCCCGAAAGTGTCGTCGACGGCTGGCCGAGCGTGATATAGCCGAGGCCCACGTCGGCGAGCGTGGTGAGCAGCCCGTGGATTGCCGGCTGATTCTGGAAAAAGCGAATCGCCTCATCGATGCTCATGGCGAGCACGTCCGCGATTGAGCGTTCGCGAAATTTCACCGCCAGCGTTTGGCGGTTGAATCGCGCGCCGCGGCAGACTGGGCAGGTTACTTCGAGATCGGGCAGGAAGTTCATCGCGATCCGCCGCACGCCCTGCCCTTCGCATTCTTCGCAGCGGCCGCCTTTGGTGTTGAAGCTGAAGCGGCCGACGCCATAGCCGCGCTGGCGGGCTTCGCGCGTCGCGGCGAAC
>DATFGJ010000546.1:0-5133 GCA_035249585.1 Lacipirellulaceae bacterium | reverse complement strand
ATTCGATGTGTACACATTAGCGCAACATCAAAACTTGCGCTGCGGGCTAAAGTGTTACACGACCTAAGAAGCGCCCTAGCGGCCCAATTTTCGGCTCAATTGCCAGCCGAAATTCGTGAGCTCGTAGGCCTTCTTGTTGGCCGCTTCATGAATCAGCTCCATGTCCTTGAGCCGCGCCAACAAGGAAATATAGTGCTCGGCGACGGAGCGATCTTTGGGATCGAAGAATTTCTTCCGGCCGGCGATGACCGCGCGACCGCGAGTATCCGATCGCACGGCGACTTCGAGCACGCCCTGATTGCCAACGGCGCCGCGTATCAGGTCTTTTTCAGCATCCGTCAGGTTGTCCACGTCAACAATCGTGTGCATTGTCTGCTCCCGCGCTAGCGCAATACGAGGGTCGTCACTATTAAAAGTGTAACTCACGCGCGCGGCCAGCTGACGTCTAACCGAATTGATCCGATTATTCGGGCTGTGCCGGTCTTAACGCGTACGACCATTTGGAAGAGCCGGCAGGCCGGAAATAATCGACGCGTCTAGGACGTCAGGTGGCTGGGGCAACGCCCCAGATTCGATGAATCATGTTCGGGCGCTGCCCCAGGCACCCGCGACGCAGTCTAGGACCTGGTTGCGGCGAGCGACGAAACCAATGAATCGCGGGCGCGGGCGACGCCCAATTCAAGATCTTGGAATGCTGCATCCACGGCCCAAGGCGACGTGCTCGACCCGTCGTCGAGCTCGTCGATCGCCGGCGACAAATCGTCAGCCAGCTGACGTGCATCGAAATCCATGATCTCGAGGAGCAGATCGCTTAACTCAGTCGCTGGTTGTTGAATTGGCACGCCGGCATTTGCTGCGCCGTCGAAAAATATGGAACCGGCTATTGGAGCGCGTCGCAGCGGAAGCTCGAGAGTAGGCCAACCGGCAATGCGACTTGCCGCGGCCTCATCCGCCACACTCGCTCGTTTCGGCGCGGCCGCGGCCGAGGCCGGCGCAGTGGCCATCGCCAGGCTCGCCGCACTTGCAGCTTGCGCACCGAGGTTCTTGCGCCAGATGACGTAGTCGGCCAGATCGACCGTTCCGTTGGAGTTTCCATCGGCCCCGCTGCCCGGCGAGACCGTCATGCCAAACTGCGAGCGCCAAGCGGCGTGGTCTTGTGGTTCGACGGCGCCGTTGCTGTCGTAGTCGCCAGCCAGGTCCTGCTGCTCGCCGTTGTTGCCGGGACTGCCGCCGTTTTGCTGACTTGCTCTCCAGTTGGCCGGATCGTTCAGTTCGCCTTCTGCGTCGATGACTTCCAAAGAAGGGCCGGCGCCGTCGGCCGCGACGGGCCACGGACTGGTGTCGCTATACGTGACGCTCACGATCAGCGCGCCGGCCGCATCCAGAAGCGAAATCGTTTCGCCTGAGTTGCTCAGATTGCCGGTGCCCCAGCCAGTGGGGGCTAGATTAATGCCCGTTCCATACACCGACGTAAACACCGCCGGCGAGCGCGCGACGACGATGTATTCGCCCGCGTCGAGGCTCAAGCCGCCGCCAAAGACATAAGGATCATCGCGGAAATCGGCGAGCTGAATTCCCGTGAGATTCACCGGCTCGTCGCCGTAGTTGAAGATCTCGATGAATTCCTGGTCCTGAGCATCGGCAAGCGCGGGGTTGTACGGATTGTAATGCACCTCGCTAATTGCCAACGTCGGCACCGAAACCGGCGGGGCGGCAACAAACTCGACCGGCGTAGACCAATGGCTCCATCGCCCGGCCGCGTCCTGCATCCGCACGCGCGCCCGGTAGGTATGACCGATTTGTAGTCCGGCGCCGGAGAAATCGAGCACGCTGTTGAACGTATTCAGCTCGCCGCTCTCCCAAACCGGATCGACTTCATATTTCCACGCGGTGCCGGGCTCGTAATTCGCCGTGCCCGGATGATAAATCTCGCCGATGCGCCATTCCATGGCCTGGAACGCGCTTCCGCGGCCCGAATACGCGGAGGATGTGAACTGCAGCTGGTTGAGCGGGAATCCTGCATCGCCCGTGTACGTGATCGTAGGCCGGTTAGGAGTCAGCGTTTCGTCAGCAGAAAGAATGGTTGAGTCGATAAAATTGCTGCGCGTGACCGCGTAATTCTTGAGGACGTCCATCATGCCGCCGAAATCGCCGAACGGCCCAAACCCGCCGCCCCCGGCATAGAACCGGCGGTTTGCCTTGCTCGGGTTGACATAGCTGGATGTGAGGATCGGATTGTAGTCCCACATCGCCCGGTCGGCATCGACCAGCGACGGCTGGCCGGGCGTGTACACGAACGAAGCCATCTCGTCGACGATCAGGCCCACCTGTTCGACGTTGATCAACAGGTCGCGCAGCTCCCGGATGCGATTGCGGTAGTCGAGCGCGAATTCAGGAATCGTCAGCACGCGACTCTTGAACGGCTCGTTGCCGCTGCCGAACATGTTGTTGGCCCAGGTGAGGTCGATGTCCCAGGGCAGAGTCTCCCACTGATCCGTTTCCGGGTTGTGATAGTAGAAGTAATTCTTGCCGCCGGCGATGTCGTAGTGATGGATCGCCTCCACGATCGACCGGTAGCTGTAATAACTGTCGAGATTGAAGTTCTGCCGCCACCAATCGGCGGTTTGTGGGCCGCTCTGGTAGGTCGTCTTGAAGCCGATCAGGTCGGAAGAGTCCGCGACCTGCGGATAGTCGCCCTGGTTGTTCGACTCGCCTCCGATGCCGCCCACGCCTGTGCCGTTCTCCATCTTGTAGAGATTGCCGTCGGGCAGGTCGTGCTCTTCAAGGAAATTGTCGTCGAGCTGCTCGACCGCCAGGTACAGGCCCTGAAAATCGCCACTGTACTGGTCTGCGCCGTTCTCGTCGGCGCTCTCAACGATGCGGAAGTGCACGAAGTTGGTATTCGATGCTGCCACTCCGGCCAGGTTGAACATCTTGAACCCGACCGATTCGAACAGCCCCTGCTCGCCGCGGTGCCAAAAATCTCCTTGCTGGATGATGGCGCTAAGATTCAGCTTGCTCCAGCCAACTTCATATTCGTCTCCGTAATCGTCGCGCGCCTCAAAGTCGTGCCCGCGATTGAAGTCGAACTTCCACATGTTCTTGCCCATGGCGTAGCGCCAAACGCCTCCGCGAGCACGGAAGCGAACGTGGTCGTACACCTCGCCGTCATAAACCAGCGCGCCATGCCACAGGTAATCGCTTCCCCCGTAACCGCTGCCGCGCGTGGAATCGGGAATGAACTGCGAATCCTCATGCGCCCCGCGCGTCGTGATCAAGTGATAAGTGGCCACCGATCCCAACAGTTCGGAGCTGTAGTTGACCGGCGGTGTGACGCCCGGCTCATCGGCGCCGGTCCAGTCGGGAATCGCATCGTACACAAAATAAGCGAAGTTCGGCTGCGGATCGTCCGCGTAAGGCGCCGTGATCGCGGCGCCCAGCTCGTCGGTGGCCCTCACGCGATAGCGCACGAGGCGGCGATGCGTCTGCAGGCTGCCCGGAAGCACGCCGGTGTAAACATCGTCGCCGGAAATAGCGTCGCCGCCTTGGCCATCGTCGCGCATCGGCGTGGATGTCCAGTTCGTCGCGTAGCGCGAATCGGTGATGGCAATATAGTCGCCAGGATTCACCAGCTGATATTGCAGCGCGACCGAATCGACGCCGTCCGGATCGGTGACCTTCATCGTGATGGTCACGTCCTGCCCCGAAACTGGCGCAACGGGCGAATGACTTACTTGGCGCATCTGCGGCGGCGCGTTGAACGCGAACACCGAGTTCGCCGCGCCGGGCGTCACCAATGCTGATCGCCAACTTCCGCCCAGCCCGTTATCGAGCGCGGGATGAACGAGCTGGATCGAGCGGCCAGGAATGTCGCCGATTGTGGGCCAGGGAAAACCGAGCTGGTAATCGACGAAGTCTTGGACTACACCCGCTGCGTTCAAGAGCTCCAGCGTTTCACCTTCGTTCGCCAGTCGGCCGTCGAACGGGCCCAGTGACTGAACGCCATATCGGCCGGCCAGCTCGGCCGGGTGCTGCGAGATTAGCAAATACTGCCCGGAGCCAAGAAAAGTGCCATTGGGAATCGTGTACGAAACGGCATTGGCCAGCCGCCAACCGGACAATTCAACCGGCGTGCTGCCGGCGTTAAACAGCTCGACATATTCCCAGGGCTCCGCGTCGCTTCCCGAGTCGTAACTGATTTCGTTGATCATAACGCCCGAGCCGGACAGAACAGCGAACGTCGCGCTGAACGCAACGAGAGGCTGACCGACAACGCTGCTTATCGCCGCATCGGCAATCGCCACCGTGTGCAGCGAATTCCCGCTGACTGCCGGCAGCATGAATTGAACTGAATCCTCGTCGAGCGTCTGATACGCCGTAGCCGGCAGGCCGTCCACCGTTAGGTCAGCGGCCTGAACCGTCGACGGATTGATCGGCCGATTGAAATTCACTGTGTAGCTGGTCGGCGCGCCTGTCACGAGCGCGCCGGCCGGCGGGTCGCTACTGGCCACACGGAAAGAAGCATCCAGCTCCATCAGTCGCACAGCAGTTAATCCATATCCCTTGGAGCCGGTTGCCGCGCTGCCCGTCCCCACGCCTGGCGTAAGCCCGAAGTATTGCTGCGACGTGATTTGGATCGTGCCGTCGGAGCCCGGATCGATATCCTTCCACTCGACAACGAAGCCCTGGTCCGGCAAATGATTCTGGCCGGTCCAGATTGCAGCCTGGTTGGCGGCTAGCCCGTCGGTGACAATCCCAATTCCGGCACTATGCGACGGCGTAAACGAATCCGCACCTACAAGCGTAACGAGCGTCCAGCGGTTCGTGTAACCGAAGTCGCCGCCGCGCACCGTGGTCCCGGCAAATTCATAATCCAGCTGCGGATTGAGACCGGAAAACGTGTGCGTATAGGTGTCGCTGCCGTCAAGGCTAATGCTCGTGCCGGGTCCGCTGCCGAAATCCACCCAGCCACCGAAGATGGTGTGTGCTTCTGTGCCCGTTGCGGGCGTTCCGACGACACTCTCGAAGGCCACGCCATTGGACTGCGTCTGCAGCAAGATCGGCGTGGTGGCCCCGCTGGCGCTGTCGCGCAATAGCCCGGAGCTCGTGCCGATCGTGGAGTAGGTCGTTGTG
>DATFGJ010000545.1:0-3561 GCA_035249585.1 Lacipirellulaceae bacterium | reverse complement strand
TTGTGCGTTTTGGCGGTATCGCGTTGGCGGCACAGGCCGCAAGCGAAATTGGTCGTCCTGCCGACGGAGAGAACAACGATGAAAATCAACCAGCGCCCTCGGCGCATTTCCTATTGCCTATTGGCGTTTGCAGTTGCTCTTTCTTCAAGAGCCGTGGCTGATACGGAGCCAAACCCGCTCGAATCGGCCTACTGGCGTTTTGAGGGGGGTTCCAACGGCGCGAACGTCGATGCTGCGGCCGCCGATCCGGTTCCCGACCTGATCAATCAGAATCATATGGATGTGTTTAACGCGGACACGGCCCCTGTTTACACCAATAGCGTCCCGCCGACTCCGCTGAAGAGCGGGCTGCCCAATACTTTGGCGCTTGATTTCATCCCTCATGCGGGCGGCGGCGACGACCTGTTCACGCTGTTTAGCGACGGCGACTTAGGCAAGGGCATGTCCAAGAACATTAACAACGGCATCGTCGCGCCGGGCGGCGGCTTCACCGTCGAAGCGGCGTTCAATACCAACAACCCCGTGCGATGGGCGGCGGTCGTGGGCAAAGACGCGCGGCCTGGCGGCACAAACCATCCCGTACAAACCATCGTGCTCAAGACGCGCGGCGATAACGGGCACCTATTTCTCGAGCAGTGGGACGGACAAAGCAACCTCGTTGGGGTCAACTCGATTGCGCCGATTGTCGCCGGGCAGTGGTATTACGCGGCGGCGGTCAATGATGGCTCGACCCTCTCGCTGTATCTCGACTCGAACGATGGGCTAGGCTACCAGCTTCAAGGCTCAGCTGCCGTTAACGGTGCGCTGTTCCAGGGCAACCCGGCCAACGCGCTGTGGGACGCTTCCTGGACGATTGGCCGCGGCCAATTCGGCGGCAATCCTACCGACTGGTTCGATGGCATCATCGATGAAGTGCGCCTGACGAACTCGGCTCTTCCGCCGGCGCAATTCTTATTTGCCCCAGCGGGGGCGGGCGCCGTCGCGCCGGAGCCGGCCACGATTGCCCTGTTCTCGTTGGGTGTCGCTGCGCTATGCCTGCGACGCCGACGGTGACTGTGATTCTTGTGCAAACAAAAGAGGCGTGCTTCGTAGTGTTGATTTCGATGTTCGGTGAACAGCTAATGATGGGAGAGCTCATGAAAAAGATCACACTTGCATTTTTGACCACGGCGCTGTGCTTTGCGAGCTGGTGCTCGAGGGCAAATGCCGCGACCGTCGCCCAGTGGCGATTTGAAGACAAGAACGGCTTGCCGGCCGTGGCGGGCGACTTTTTGCGCTCGACGCCTGCGCCCGGCGGAACCGTTTCGGGCGGCAACATCGTCGACGTGACTAGCGACTCCTCGGGCAACGGCAATGAATTGCGCACGTTTCACAGCCCGAACGACCCCAACAACCCGGATGGTGCCCAGCGGCTGGAAACTTCGCCCACTTACACGCTGAGCACGCCCGCGCCCGTCGTACTGCAAACGCTGGAGCCAAATTTGCTGGCCTTTGATTACGACGCGGCTCCCGGGTCGGACCCACCTGCCCCGCCGGATGCCGGCGGCGACGACATCTATAGCCGCGATCAAGAAAATGCGGACCAGCCGGCCAACAGCCACGTGCTCAATGCGTTTACGATTGAGGCCTCCTTCAAGATCGACACGCTGGGCCGCTTTCAAACAATCGTCAACAAGGACGATGATCCAAACGCTGCGCCCGGGGCGCTGAGCCCGTTTTCGTTGAAGGTACTCAACGATAATCGGCTTGAAGCCTATGCCTTTGATGGGACGAGTGACGCTTCGCCGGCGGATTTCCGCGGCGTCGTAAGCGACGCTCCGCTCTTGGCCAATGTGTGGTATAACGCGGCCGTCACCAACGACGGAACCACGATGCGGCTTTATATCGACGACACAAGTAATGGCGTCGGCGATTACGTGCTGCAGTCGGCCGCTAACACCAGCGTCGCGGGCGGCGCGCTGGTGCAAAGCAACGCGCCATGGAGTATTGGCCGCGGCTGGTTCAATGGGCCGGCCGACTTTTTCGACGGCCAGATCGACGAGGTGCGAATCAGCGATGTGGTCCTGGCCCCCTCGCAATTCTTGTTCTCGCCGATTCCCGAGCCACACTCGTGCCTGTTGGCGTTGATGGCGTTGACCAGCATGGCATGGCGGCGGCCAAAGCGCGCGCAATGAACTTCGCTTGATAGTCGTGATTTGAACGGAGCATGCCGATGGCCAGGCTGTCGGCATGCTCCGCTATTGTAATGAATGTCGGAGAGGACGTACTCATGTGGATCAGGCGGTCGCGGATGCGGCCGGCGCACGACGCGTTTACGCTTGTCGAGCTGCTGGTGGTTATCGCCATCATCGGCATACTTGTGGCCCTATTGCTCCCGGCCGTTCAGGCCGCGCGCGAAGCAGCCCGTCGCGCGCAGTGCACCAACCAGGTCAAGCAGATCGCGCTGGCGTGGCACTTGCACCACGATGTGCACAAGTTCTTGCCTTCCGGCGGCTGGGGTTACAGCTACATGGCCGATCCCGATCGCGGTTCCGGTGAAAAACAGCCAGGCAGCTGGGCCTACAGTTGCTTGCCGTACATGGAAGAACAGGCAATCCATCAAATCGGCCGCGGCATCACGGGTTCGACTTCCCCACAAAAAAAAGCGGCACTTAAGGAGCTGAGCGCGCAGCCTGTCGCCGGTTTTTACTGCCCGACTCGGCGCCGATCCACTGCACTGCCGACTGTACCTAACAACTATTTCAACGCCGATCGTCCCGATCCGAACGTTCAGGCGCGCAGCGATTACGCGGCCAATATTGGTCCGCTCTATATTGACGACGACTTTCGCATCCAATGGTTTAGCGGCCCTTCGTCCTTCGTCCGAGCCGATCAGGGTATTGGGTTCCAAAAGACCCGCACGGATGGTCCATTGCCGAACTGGATGGACATGATCGGCGGCATTGTCTACCAGGCGTGGGAGTACAATCTCAAAGACGTCACCGATGGCACGGCGCAAACCTATATGGTCGGCGAAAAATATTTAACGCCGAATCGCTATTTAGGTGAACAGCAAGATTTCGGCGACGACCAAAGCTGCTGGGCCGGCGACGACTTGGACGTTGGGCGCTTTGCCGACGATACGCTCCGACCACTCCCTGATCAGCCCGGCTTTCCAGATTTCTTTCGCTTTGGCAGCGCTCATGTCGGCGGGTTTCAAATGGCTTTTTGCGACGCGTCGGTGCAGAGTATTTCCTACGACGTCGATCCGGTAACCCACCAGCGGCTCGGTGGCCGGCGTGATGGTGAAGTCGTACCCGGATTCTAAGGGCATCGCCAACAGCACACTCATTTCGACGAATGTCTCTGATGAAACTCCGTTGGCAAGTCGCAGGCCTGGTCTTGGTAGTCGCCGGCTGTAGTGGACGCCCTGGCGCCATTCACCCGCCCGACGTCGATGCCGACGCAGCGGCCGCGCAAGCCGTCGAACTTCACGACGCAAATGGCGACGGGCAGCTCTCCAAAGAGGAGTGGTCGGCATCGCCGGCGCTCGTCGCGGTGGCACCGTCGTATGACAAAGAC
>DATFGJ010000544.1:0-3755 GCA_035249585.1 Lacipirellulaceae bacterium | reverse complement strand
CGGCGGCAGCGGCGGTGGCGCTTGCGGCTGGTGCGCTGCGTTTGACGGCCGCGTGCCGCGCAGGGCCGCTTCGATCGCGCTGCGCGGAGGAGCTCCAGGTCTGGCATCTGGTGCGCGTCCTCAACTAGTTTGCATGCCCGGAAGCGCGGCGACGCCATGTGGCCAGTCCGCAGGCCAACCCGGCCATGAGCACGACGGAGCTGGGCTCGGGAATTATCCCGCCGCCAGTCAACGAGAAGATGCGCACCGGATCATTTTCGCCCCACTGCCGGGGATTGTCGTTGAAGAAAACAGAGGCTGGGGGAGGCACGGTGGCATCGGGCAGAAACACGGGGATCGTCGAGAAGTTCGCTCCCGTGGGCGGATCGAACACAACCGATATTCTCGAGTTGTCCGTGCTGCTCACAACGGTTGGCATGCCCGGGTCGTAAACCTGGACGCCGTTCATGTCGAACAGCACGGTGCGGAAATCCGGATGCTCAAAAAGCCCGCCCGAATTCGGCGCGTCGACGTCCAGATCGATTTTGAATCGAACGAGCTGGCCGGCCGCCAAACCGCCGTTGCCGATCGTCACGACCAGCTCATCGCCGCCGACGGCGTTGGAAGTCAGCTGAAAACCGGGCGTCGTGCTGCCGAGCAACGCATAGGTGCCCAGCGAGTCGTTCGTGAAATGGAACCGGGGGTCGCCGATCGTCATGTGGAATTCCGTGATGGGCGCGGTGCCCATGTTCCGCAGCTCGACGTACGGCATGTTGCGGTCGTTCATCCGTTGAAAAGCCAGATCCCACATCAAGTGTTTGTCCCACATCGGGTCGGTGGGATTGGCCAATTTCTGTTCCTTTTCGGAAAGGTTCACCGTAAAGGTCGGCGTGGTTTGTGCCTGCGCGGGCAGGTCCGCGATTGCGGTGATCGCGATCGCGAGCAAAGCGGCGGCGCGCAGCGAAATGCCGGAGCGGCTGGTACCGGCATTCAGTGTCGTTCGACTCATAGTTGTTATCTCCGTGTGAATCAACCTCGTTGCCGGCTGGTGGCGAATGATCGCGGCAACGTATTGTTTGTGTGTATTTGTGTCGGCTGGGGCGACCGGGCGCATCGCGCCGCACGTCGCGGCAACGATTGCGTCAGCGCTCTGGGGCGCGCGCTCTGGCCGCAAGGCAAGCCGTGCGGAGGGAGCGAGCGTCCACGCGAGACTCGCGCGGAACTAAGGCGCGGTCGTGGCGAGCAAGATCGGGCGCGCGGAAAGAAGAGGCGATTCGGCGCCGGCGCGCGTCACCAGACAGTCGATGAAAACCGCCTGCGTTGCGTTAGTGCCGGATCGCGCTGGGCTCGCAGACAGGCGCACACGCACGTGATGCGAGTGGGCCGAAAGCGCCGGGAAAGAATCGGAGGGCGACCTTAACCAGCAGCTCCTGAATGCCGTGCGGCCAGCTATGCGAATCGCTTCGCCGCTGCCGATCTGACACTCATGAGGTCGCTCCGAAATTCGAAAAAAACTGCGGTGCTCGTCAGAAATATGAAACCGCGGACACTGCACAAGAACAGTATCCGGCGTCAAGTCTTACTTATAAACCGACTTTTTCAGTCTGTCAACAAATTTGGCCAGAATGGCCGATTTTTACGGCCGCGCCTGTCGTAACGGCCCCTGGTAGCCGGGTTTGGCCGATCGGCGGCTTAATGAGCGTGGAGCCGTGAATTCGCCTCGGCCTTTCGTGTTCGAACGCAAATTCCCTGGTTTCGACGTCACATCGGCGCATGAAAAAAGACGCGGCGAGGTCCCCTCAAGCTCCCAGCTCGTCCCGCCGCGTCAGCATGTGCGGCGCCTCTCCCCAAAGTCGCCGGCACACGCTGAAGCGTAGTACCGCCCAAGCGGGTGTCAAATTTGGGTACGTCGGGCCTTTTTCCCTCAAACCTGCAATGTGCGACGTGGCGCCCAGCGGGGGGTTCCATGTTCATGCGAATCGACGCCGTTGACCAAAAGCGACGGCGAAGTTCGCCGGCACGTTGCCCGGCGACAACCGACGGGCCGCGCGATCCGCATCATCCACCCCCCGCCGGCCGCCAATCGAGGGCAACGTCCAATGAGCGGGCCGCATGCGTTAGTGCGCCGACGCTGATTCGATTGATGCCCGTGGCAGCTATTTCTCGCACGGTTTCCAGCGTGGCGCCCCCGGAGGCCTCTAGCTCTATCTGCGGCGCGACGGCATCCCGGCGGGCGACGGCGGCTTGAAGCTGCTCGCGCGACATGTTATCCAAAAGCACGATGTCCGGCCCGGCCGTGAGCACATCCTCGAGCTGCTCCAGGCGATCGACCTCGATTTCGATGATGAATTTTTCGGCGTCGAAGTTTGGAAACGACTGGGGCGCCAATTGGCGGACGAATTCGCGTGCGCGGCGGACGGCGTCGGCGGGCGTGAGGTTCCCGACGGCCGCCAGGGCAAGGTGGTTGTCCTTGATCAAAATGGCGTCGAACAGGCCGGTGCGGTGATTGTGCCCGCCGCCACAGCGGACGGCGTATTTTTCCAACCGCCGCCAGCCGGGTGTTGTTTTTCGCGTGTCATAAATTCGCGCACCGGTTCCATCCACGCGGCGAATATATTCTCGGGTGAGCGTGGCAATTCCCGAGAGCCGGCCGACGAGGTTCAGCATCGGCCGCTCGCACGTGAGCAGATCCCGTGCAGAGCCGGCGATTTCGGCGATGGGTGTGCGGGCCTGCACTTCATCGCCGTCGCCGGCCAGCAGCTGGCAATCGATCGACGCCTGCATTTCGTCGATGATTACCGGCAGGGCGCGGAGGCCGGCGATGACGCCCGCTTCGCGCGCGACGATCGCGGCCCTGCCCGCTTGCTCGGGCGAAACAAGCGCGACGGTGGTCCAGTCATATTGACGATCGAGATCCTCGCGCACGGCCAGGCGCACGAGCTGGCGCAGGTCGTCTTCGACCGCGGCGTTCCACTCAATTTGTGCGAATTCTTTGGGCAAGCGAGGCAGGTGTTGGAGGGTCAGGCGTCGGGTGTCAGGATCGCGATTCTGGGCAATTTGCAGTGTACCGAAGCGCCGCGGCGAGGCGAAACTGTCGAAACGGTTTTCCTCGGGTTTCTCCTAAGATGCTCAAAACTCCCCTCCAGGGTTTTGCGCATCTTCGCGGGTGGCCGCCGTAAAACGAATGGCGGCGGCGAGACAAAACTGTTGAAAGCGGTTTTCATCGGGTTTCAGATCAGATGTCCAAAACTCTCTGTCATTGGTTTGGGACTTCTATGCGTATTCCTCGGGTTTTGCATCAGATGTCCAAAACTCCCCCCACACATAATTTTGGACATCTGATCGAAGTTGGTCGCCGTCGACACGCCTTCCGGCAGGCGCGCACGCTTAGCGCAGCATGGCAGCTTGCGGGCAGCCCGTCAGTCGTCGGGTTAGGGTGAGCAGATTGTGGCGAAGTGTACATTAGAACACTTGGTGGCCGAAAACAAGAACCAAGTTGGTTTTTAAGAGAAACGCGAAGAAAAAGCGCGTGCGCGCACGCTCAAGAAAAAGATTGGAATCGGCCACGGGATGTGGTAAGAAATGGGTGCGTGTGCGCGGCAGTTGCGGAGTTCTTAGTGTGACCGTTGAAGTCCTGTGTTGCGGCTCGGGTGCGGTAGAGGAAACGGGGCGGGCCGGGAAGCCCGCGCGCACCGGCTGTCGTGCGGGCCTCCGACGTCACAGCACCGTCGCTTGCGGGTTACCTTACGATTGGCCCAGGGAATTCCATCACCTGG
>DATFGJ010000543.1:0-2014 GCA_035249585.1 Lacipirellulaceae bacterium | reverse complement strand
ACCGCATTTTGCACCGCATGAAAAAAACTTGCTCGAATCCCGATGAAAACGCAAGTGTACTGGTCCCTCCCCAACCGCTGACTGACGGGTCGAATAGATCGGGTCGTTCCAGCCAGGCGCCGCGGGACGGCAAGCACCGGTCGCCTCGCTTCTTTTCCATTGCGCCCCAA
Source organism: Lacipirellulaceae bacterium (assembly GCA_035249585.1). GTDB lineage: Bacteria > Planctomycetota > Planctomycetia > Pirellulales > Lacipirellulaceae > JABDGM01. The sequence goes on along the minus strand of DATFGJ010000543.1, from coordinate 1,844 downwards.
CGGGAGCCGACGATTTGTTTAGTACGATGGCCGGCGAGTTAGCGCCGCGCGCTTTGCGTTTCTCCATGCACGCGTTCCGCAAGTTCGGGCATCGCATTTGCATCGGCTGCGGCAACCTTTTGTGTTGATCTTCAGCGCAGTCGCGCTGCGGCACATTTACAGTCTCTTACTATGCGGAGGTTTGTCATGTGGACCAAGCTAGCAATTTGGGTACCGACAGTCGTCGTGTCGCTGGCTCTTACATTTGCACCTGTTATTGCACAAGACACGCAAGACCGGGACGTCGCGGCCCGAACAACGGCGGTTGAAACTGAGGATGATGATGGCCCGGACCTAGGCTGGCTGGGACTTATTGGCCTGTTGGGCCTGGCCGGTCTGATGCGCCGCGATCGCGATGTTCATACACATCGCGACACACATCGAGATAGAGCAACGCACAGCTAGGTGTCACGGCGCTCAGTCAGATTGTCTTGAGCCAGTCGAGCTCTTTGACTGGTCAGCATTCTGTTGAAACGGCGCCGCGCGTCCAAACCCGGCCCAGGAGCGGACAGTTTGAATTCGTCGGATCAATTTGCCGGCGTCGGCTAACTCGCCGTGCCGTCGGCCAGTGCGAGTCCGGATCTTGCTAGCCCGCTCCTGCGCCGGTTAGGATTCTTTAAATACGACGTCAGCGCCGATTCTGGTCGCTGCCGTTTCGGGGCCTCGCCGCGGATGGCAATTTGTCGAGCACGCTCGCTGCGATCGCCATCGACGCGGTTGCCGCTTATCCTCAGGAATCGATCGATGCAATTGAAGCCTAATGTGCCAGTGAAAATTGCGGTGGCCGAGGACGAGCCGGATATTCGAAAAACATTTGTGTGGCTGCTTGAACGCTTGGGGCACGAAGTTGTTTGTGCCGCGGAAAATGGCGAGGAATTGCTCGACAAATGTCAGTTAGGAACAGTGGATTTGGTCTTCGTGGACCTGGATATGCCCGTGATGGATGGGCTCGCCGCCGCCGAGCATATCAAGAAGCGGGGGATTCCGGTCATCCTGGTTTCCGGTCACGCCGACGCAGAGCATGTCGTATTGGAGCACGAGCCGATCGTCACTCGGTTAAGAAAACCGATTACTCTGGAAGCACTGCAAGAGTCCATAAGCCTGGCGCTGCGCATTGAATAGGACTCGTCCGTCCCGTACTCAAACCAGGGCCAGGCGCGTCTGCAGCATGACCATTTCGCGATAGCGGCCGCCCGCGGCCATCAGCGCCTCGTGGCTGCCGATCTCGGCGATCCGCCCGTTCTCCAGGACGATGATTCGATCGGCATGCATGATCGTGCTGAGCCGGTGGGCGATCACGAAGCACGTGCGGTTTTCCATGAGCGCGGTCAGGCTGCGCTGGATGGTCCGCTCGCTTTCGGTGTCGAGATTGCTGGTGGCTTCGTCGAGAATGAGAATCTTCGGGTCGGCCAGAATGGCGCGGGCGATGGCGATGCGCTGCCGCTGCCCGCCGCTGAGCCGCACGCCGCGCTCGCCGATTACCGTTTCGTATCCATTGGGCAGCGCCTCGATGAACTCATGGGCACTGGCGACGCGTGCCGCTTCGTGGACGTCGGAAGCGGTCGCGTGGCGATTGCCGTAGGCGATGTTGGCGGCGATCGTACCGTCGAACAGGAACACATCCTGCTCGACGATGCCGATGAGGCTGCGATAGCTGTCGACTTCGATGTCGCACAGGTCGCGGCCATCGAGCAGGATGCGCCCGCTCGTGGGATCGTAGAAGCGGCCCACCAGGTTGCAGAGTGTCGTCTTTCCGCTGCCGCTGGGGCCTACGAGCGCGATCGTCTCGCCCGGCTCGACGTCGA
>DATFGJ010000542.1:0-8104 GCA_035249585.1 Lacipirellulaceae bacterium | reverse complement strand
TAAACTCAACATTGGGCAACGGCGAATCAAAACTTCTCATTTGCGGGCCGTTGTGTTTCACAACCCTTTCGAGGCCAGCGACAGTCCGCCGCTGTGCTGCCTATTCCTGGAAGCACCGACCAATATCTATCGCGCCGTGCTGACGCGCTCACCAGAATTAATCACGCGTACCGTTGATGAAATGATTCAGGAATTGCGTAGTCAATGCAACCAGGACGCGGACTCAGAGAATTGCGGCCACGCGAATGCCCGCGAGACCAAATTGTTAAGCAACAAGCAATCAAAATCGTCAAAAATGCCTTCTCCCGGGGATAACGCCAAATCGCAGTAGAATTCGACTCTTTTCCAGCTTCGTTTCTGTTAAACTTAAGCGGCCTTACAGGCATCCTCCTAGACGACCTTAGCACCGCCGCCTATCTGGGTGGTCCTTCTCATAGCTAAGGAATCCGTCGTGCTTTTCGTTGAGTTGCATAAACTTGTCACAGGCGAGAAAGAGAAGGTCGGGCCACGTAATTTCCTTCGTCTATCGCGTAATGTCTTGGAGGCTGGCGAAGAAACGGTGGCCGTCTATAGCGCCGGACTCTGGCGGACACACACCAATAGCTTTTTAGTGCTGAGCATTGCCGCTGACCTGCATATCACGTATTCGAACGAGAAGTCAAAGTCGCTAGCGCATGGTCCGTTTGAAAAGTTGTTTGTCGTCGACGGGCTGATCCATGCCGGCGAACGCGACGGAAACATCCTGGCACGCTTTGACGAATCGACAGGCCATTGGCATTGCCTCGCCGATCGACTGCCATGGCGGGAAATCGATTTCGCAAACATGTCGGCGGACAAAACGTGATAGTTGACGAATTCTCCGCTGGCGTTGTCACTTCCAAAGCGCATTGCCGCGAGCGCTCAGTCGATCTGAATTAGACGTGCGTCCTGACCTGAAAGAGTGAAAGCCGCTCCAATGGCCGACGTCACGCAAATCCTATCCAAGATCGAGAGAGGCGATCCGGACGCCGCGGAACGGCTATTGCCGTTGCTTTACGATGAGCTGCGCAAATTGGCCGGGCAAAAGCTGGGCTGCGAAAAGCCTGGGCTGACTCTCCAGGCCACTGCGCTGGTGCACGAGGCATACGTTCGGCTCGTCGATGTTGAGCAGGCTCAGCATTGGAATAGTCGCGGCCACTTTTTTGCTGCTGCAGCCGAAGCGATGCGGCGAATACTCATCGAGAATGCTCGGCGGCGGGCGCGAGCAAAGCACGGCGGGAACCGTGTTCGGGAGGAGTTGGAATCCTCCATCATCGCTGCCCCGGAAATAGGTGACGACCTGCTGGCCCTGGACGAGGCCTTACAGCGCTTGGCTGAACATGATTCGCGCTCGGCAGAGCTTGTGAAGCTGCGCTTTTTTGCTGGACTGACGATACCACAGGCGGCCGAAATTCTTGGCGTGTCGTCCCGCAAGGCGGATTTTATGTGGTCCTTCGCCCGAGTTTGGCTGCGGCGGGAGGTCGAAGGGCGTTAATCGCTGTATGGGCAGTCGGCCAGGAAATTATTGATGTATGCGCAGCTAATGACTCCTGCTGCAAGCATTTTGCGGCCGAATCCGGGCTTCCGTTGGGCGCCCTCGGCCCATTTGCGGCGCAGGAGTCAATAATTATCGATTTTCTTTGCGCGAGCAAGTGCGGGTTGTCGCACTGTCTTTTGGAGGCTCACGCTATTCGTTGGGCGGGGACCGAATTATGCGCGAACGCGATATCTTTATTGAAGCTCTCGAAATACGTGATTCGTCCGAGCGGGCGGCGCTCCTGGACAAGGCTTGTCAGGCAGACGTGGAGCTTCGCGAGCGAGTGGAAGAACTGCTCGTTGACCACGAGCGACAGGATCGCTTTATCCTCGATACGCCTCCGAGCGCCCTCATCGTTACGCTCGATCACAATCACAGCGAGCGCGCAGGCACAGTCATTGGTCCCTACAAGCTTCTGCAACAAATCGGCGAAGGGGGAATGGGCGTTGTGTTCATGGCCGCGCAGACGCAGCCGATACACCGCACCGTCGCTGTCAAGATCATCAAGCCCGGAATGGATACGCGCCAGGTGATCGCTCGCTTCGAGGCCGAACGACAAGCCCTGGCAATGATGGATCATCCGAATATTGCCAAGGTGCTGGATGCAGGAACCACCGAAAGCGGTCGGCCCTATTTTGTCATGGAGCTGGTGAAAGGCGTGCCGATCACGAAGTATTGCGATGAAAAGCATCTGCCGCTCCGCGCACGGCTGAAATTGTTGCTGCAGGTTTGCGAGGCCGTGCAGCATGCCCATCAGAAGGGACTTATTCATCGCGATATCAAGCCCACCAACGTATTGGTCGCCGAGTACGACGAGCACGCTGTCCCGAAGATAATTGATTTCGGCGTGGCGAAGGCCACGGCGTCGAGGCTGACCGAGAAGACAATGTTCACCGAGTTGGGTCAGATGGTCGGGACAGTGGAATACATGAGCCCGGAACAGGCCAAATTGAATCAGCTCGACATCGATACGCGAAGCGATATTTATTCGCTGGGTGTATTGCTGTACGAACTCTTGACGGGATCCACACCGTTCGCTCGTAAGCGGCTGCATGAAGCAGCTTTTGACGAGATGCTGCGGATTATTCGCGAGGAGGAGCCCCCGAAACCAAGCACCCGGTTGAGCTCGACGGAGGGGCTTCCCTCGATCGCCGCCAACCGGGGCTCGGAACCTTTGAAGCTAAATCGGCTGGTGCGCGGCGAATTGGACTGGATTGTGATGAAGGCCCTGGAAAAGGATCGCAACCGGCGCTACAGCACAGTCAATAGCCTGGCGGCGGATGTGCAGCGATTTCTGAACGACGAGCCGGTGCAGGCCTGTCCCCCATCTGCCGTGTATCGCTTCCGCAAGTTCGCTCGACGAAATAAGGCGGCACTTATCTTCGGGATATTGGTCTGCGCAGCGACTCTGTTTGCTGTAGGCCAGCTGGCGGTCAGCACCGTGCTCATCGCCCGCGAACAACGTACCACGGCCAGCGCGCTGCAAGCTGCGACCCTGGCCAAGGCGGACCTCCAGAAAACGTTACAGCGCGAGTGGCGTGACTCCTACCTTCATCGCATCGCCTTGTCCCAGCGCGAACTGTCCGTGAACAACCTGAAAGGTGCGCTCGAACTCCTCGGCCAGTGCCCGGAAGACTTGCGACAGTGGGAGTGGTATTACCTCAAGCGGCTGTGCCGTGTGGAACCGGTCATTCTTCGGAATAAGATCGAGGTTAGCAGCCTCGCGTTCAGCCCCGACGGTGAGCGCCTCGCTTCCGCGGGCGATGATGGGGATATCAAGGTCTGGAACAGCAAGACGGGAAAAGTGATCCAGACGATACCCAAAGCGCATACTGGATCCAACGCGCAGCCCCACTTTGTGGCGAGCGTTGCGTTCCACTCAGATGGCGAACACCTGGCCTCTACCGGCGGGGATCAGCAGGTCAAGGTGTGGGACTTGACGACCGGGCTGCCTGTATTCGCCGGGCCATTTGGCGTTGTTAACAACAATGGGGCGGCGTATACCGTGGCATTCAGTCCCGACGGCCGACGGCTTGCGGCCGGAAGTGACGGCGCTGTGAAAGTCTGGGACTGGAGGAACGATCGGCCCCTGCACACGTTCCCCGGACACGAAAAGAGGCAGATCAGCGTGGCGTTTAGTCGCGACGGGCGGCGCCTTGCGTCCGGAGGCTGGGGCGGAAGCATACAGCTTTGGGACGTGGAGGCAGAGGGCGAGCCACTCCGAAGCTTCGCCGAATCTCGCAAAACGCGCGAGGTCGTCAGCGCGCTGGCGTTCAGCCCGGACGGCAGGTGGCTGGCCACGGCCCGTTACGGCCGCCGCGTGGACATGTGGGATACGACAACCGGTGGGCTCCTTCACAAGTTGCCGCATAGCGGACTCGTTCTGTGCGTCGCCGTCAGCCCGGACGGCTTGCGCCTCGCCTCGGCGGGCGAAGACAGGACTGTGCACATCTGGGACGCGACGACCGGGCGCGAGGTGCTCGCCCTCCGCGGACACACGGACCAATGCGGGTGTGTGGCGTTCAGCCCCGATGGCCGGCGGCTCGCCTCGGCCAGCAAGGATGGGACCATCCGCCTCTGGGACGCCACTCCGCTCGAGGATCACGAGCGCCAGGAAGTCCTGAACTTCACCGGGCACGACAACGAAATTTGGAGCCTGGCCGTCAGCCCCGACGGCCAGAAGATTGCTTCGGCTGGGCATACAATGCGCGCCAAGGTCTGGAATTCGCGGACGAAACTGGTGAGCGAAGAGTTCATTGGCCAGATGCGGGTCGTCTTCTGCGTGGCCTGGCACCCGGAGGGACAGCGGATCGCCTTCGCCGGTTGGGACGGAGAATCGTTTACGGTCAAAGTTTGGGAAGTACAGACCGGGCAGAAAGTCCTCTTCACGCTCCCGGGCGGGATGAACGAGTTCTTCGCCGTGGCGTTCAGCCCCGACGGCCGATATCTGGTCACGGGGAGCGCGAACAAAACCGTGCAAGTCTGGGATGCCCGGACCGGCGATAACGTCGGCACGCTCGGCGCCCACGAACGCCAGATACGGGACGTAGTATTCAGTCGCGATGGCCGGCGCCTGGCATCGTTGAGCGTAGATGGGGTGGTCAAACTGTGGGACGCCACACGCTTAGCCCAGCAGCAAGAAGGACGCCTCCTCACGGACCGCGCGCGGTCCCCAGCGCCGGGTATCCACATGGCCTTCAGCCTGGACGGCCGGCGGCTGGCGACGGGTGGTGAGAAAGACACCATCAAAATTTGGGACGTGCAGACCTTCCAGGTCCTGCAAACCCTTGGCGGACTTAGCGGGGCCGTTTACGCCATAGCCTTCAGCCCCGACGCCGACGGCAAATGGATCGCGTCGGCGGGTGAGGATAGCACCGTGAAGGTCTGGGACAGCCACGCGGACAGTACTACGCCAGTCCGCACCTTTCGCGGACATACCGGCCTGGTGACCAGCGTGGCCTTCAGCCCCGACGGTCGGCGCCTGATCTCGGGAAGCCGCGATCACACGGTCAAGGTCTGGGACATGACGCAATTGGGGGAACTGCCTGAGGAACAATAGAAGCAAACACCTGTAGCCGGGGTCTGCGACCCCCGACGTTCCAATTAGCCGGCCTCACAGCGGCCGGCTACAGGCAGCCTTTTGATCCGAGAAAGAAGTGTATCCATGGAGAAATCGTCAAGGATGTTTCCGCGACACGGTTTTACGCTCGTCGAGCTGTTGGTGGTGATCGCGGTCATCGGCATCTTGATTGCGCTGTTGTTGCCGGCGGTTCAAGCAGCTCGCGAGGCATCGAACCGCGCTCATTGCTCCAATAACCTCCGGCAGCTCGGCGTGGCAGCCCACCAATATCATGACACGCATAAGCATCTGCCGCCCGGCATCGGGTATTATCCAACCACCGATTACGGAGTGTTCGGCGGCTACCATTTCCACTTGCTGCCATTTTTCGAACAAGGTAACCTCTACGACCGCTCGCTGGGCAGTGTCCCATTTCCGGGTGGACCGAAAACGGTGCACTATCCGGGCAACAACAATGTCTACAGCCAGCCGGTGCCAACCTTTATTTGCCCATCGGATTCGAGTGTCGAGTCGGGTGGCGTCGTAATGATTGAGTCGGTTTTGTTCGGCGCGAACTGTTATGCGCCTAATGCCCTGGTGACAGCGCGGGCTGACTTCACGCAAAACCCACCCGTGCCGAATCCGCAGGGAAAGGCGCGCATCCCCAACGATTTCGCCGATGGCACTTCGCACACGATTCTCCATGCCGAAAAATATGCGCGCTGCACGAATACAATTATGGTGCCGGCATTCCGGGACGGCGGCTCGGCGTGGGCGTACATCACGAGCCCCGTGTTTCCTTGGCAGCCGCGGCCGATGACGCTGCCGGGCAAAGCATTTCAACCGGGGTTTGCGATCGCCGGTTTGGTGGCCCGCGGCGCACCGGATGCCATCGGTCCCGGTTCAATCTTTCAGGTAAGGCCCACCGACAATTGCGATCCGACACGGGCCGCAACGTCCCACCCAGGCGGAATCATGGTTGGCCTGGCCGATGGAAGCATTCGGACTTTGGCTAGGGGTATGAGCGGCGACGTCTGGTGGGCAGCCGTGACGCCAGATGGAGGCGAAGTGCTGGAATTGGATTGATAGCGAGCGCACGGGCTGATCGGTCCTGTCGTTTCAGCCATGACAGTGGGATGCGCTCAAAGGAAGTGACTCTCTAGGCATGTTGGGGGGGACATCCGCTGCGGCGGAATCCACGCCAGCGCACGCGCTACATCAACTTCGAAGTTGTCCTCATGCGCGCATCTTAATCTCGCCAGTGCGACAGACAATTGTTTCCCCTTTTCTTTGCGCGAGCTGGCGCGAAACGTCGCACTTGACTCTCAGAGCCGGCGTTAATTTGCGCGAGGCTTCGGTCATGGGAGATCGAGAATTCGACCGATCTCGCACGATCGATTAACAGAAGCGGCCGGTGAGACTTACCGTCAACGGGGCTCCACACCGGCCCGGCATCTCACGTGGCACTCGGTTGCGCGCACACGGGCGATGACCTCTTAATGATATCGCAGACCGCTTACTCTTTCCAAGGAGATACGCATGTCGGTTCGTGATTGGTTTGATTCGCTGAAATCTCGGGGTTCACTCGCCCTGGTTCAGCATGCACGACGCCGCACACGCCATCGGCAACCGGCTTCCCGCCGGCTCGCTGTCGAAGCGCTCGAGGATCGGCGCGTGATGGCCGCTGTGGTCTCGATTGCGAGTGTCGAGGTCTTCGAAGGCAGCGCCGGAACCCAAACAGCGGCAGTGACCGTCAACGTCTCCGAGCCGCACAGCAATGCCGTCACCGTCGACTACCGCACTGCCAACGGCACGGCCACCGCCGGCAGCGACTACAACGCCGCCTCCGGTCGGCTCATCTTCGCCAAGAACGAAATGAGCAAGACAATCCTGGTCCCCGTGATCGGCGACCGGCTGCCTGAGCTTGATGAAACGTTCTTCATCAACCTTCAAAATGCGAAGGCCGGTGCGAGGATCGGCAATGGACAGGCGGTCGTCACCATCCAGGACAACGAGCCGCGCATCAGCATTAGTGATGTTCAGGCCAGCGAGGCGAACTCCGGCACGACGCCGTTTGATTTCACCGTCAGCCTGTCGTCCGCCTATGACATGCCGGTGACGGTCAACTACACCACGACGGACGGTTCGGCCATCGCTGGAACCGACTACGCCGCGACGTCGGGTTCCGTGGTTTTCGCGCCGGGCGAGACAACCAAGACCATCCCCGTTCTGGTCAGCGGCAATCAAACGCCCGACGCGAATAAGACGTTCCTAGTCAATCTGAGTACCCCAAACAGCTACGCCGAGATCAGCAAGGGCGTGGGCTTCGGCACCATCGTCGATAATGAACCGCGGATCAGCATCACCGGCGCTTACAACTACTACGGCGAGTCGTTGTTCACGTTCACCGTCAGCTTGTCCGCTGCGTACGAACAAGCCGTGACGGTCAACTTCGCCACGGCCGATGGCACGGCGATAGCCGGCCTGGACTATGTCGCCACATCCGGCACGCTCACCTTCGCTCCTGGCGAGACGACCCAGACGGTCACGGTCGCGGCGCTCAACCCGACTGCCGTGGACAAATCGTTCTCGGTTCACCTTAGCGGCGCCTCGATCAATGCGCTGATCACGAACGAATGGGCGTCTGGCTACTCGTACTACGGGTACTACGACTATTACTACGACCCCGGCTACTACTACGGCGACTACTACTACGACTACTACGGCTATTACTACTAGTAGGACCTGCCCCATGCAAGCAGCCGCCAATTAGCTGACGCGTTTGTTGAAGAAAATCGGACGGTGAGGCTTACCGCCAACGGGGCGCCTCACCAGCCAGGCATCTCTCCGGTGCTCGGTTCGCGTTCACACGGGCGATGACTTTTTGATTATACCGCAGACCAATGAAGGAAAAACCTTATGTGGCAATCCCCTCAGGCAACGGATGCGACTCACGGATTCAAAAATACGCCTCCGATCGCTGCCAGGGG
>DATFGJ010000541.1:0-2481 GCA_035249585.1 Lacipirellulaceae bacterium | reverse complement strand
ATGAGTTAATCCGCGGCGCGTCGGGGGATTCGCTCGTTACGGCTCGCGTCGTCAACAACCTCCAGATATTCGCTGACGGCGGCGACATCATTTTTGATACTGCCGGCGATGACAACGACTGGGACGGCACCGCCAACGATGGTCAGCTCAACGCGCTGAACGGCGACATCACCTTGCGCGACAACCAAGACTTTGATTACAGCGGCGCCGTGTTCATCGGCAGCGGCCACGAAGTGTACACAATCGGCTTTTCGATTGAAATGCAGCCCGGCTCGCTGCTGGATCTCACCGGCGGCACATTCCGTCAATCGGCCAATCGCGGCGGTCACATTGGCGGAGAGCTGGTGGTCGATGCGGGCGCCGACTCCGCGCTGAAAACCGACAGCGGCACGGGCAGCTTCGTGCTGGAAGCCACCAGCGAAGTGACGCTCAACGGCAATCTGCGGCTCGACAGTCGCGTCACATCCATTGAAGCCGGAGCCATGTTCAGCGGTACAGGCCGGTTGATTAATGTCACGGGCCGTGAGCTTGCGCCGGATCACCTGGCCGACATCGGCGTCATTGTCGAGAACCAAGGTGTGTATGCCAATTCGGAATCCGATGTTGGCCGCAACGACATGCTTCAATTCGTGCAAACGGCAAGCGGCACGTTCCAAGTCGATCTCGAGGGAACCGACGTCTCGCAATATGACCGGCTTCAAGTCGACGGCCAGGCGCAGCTTGCAGGTGCCCTTGAGCTGGTGCTTGACGGTGGTTACGTTCCAGCTTCGGGCGACACGCTCAATATCGTCAGCGCTGCCGGCGGCATCGCGGGGACTTTTGCCAATGTGATTCAACCGGTCGGTATGCCGGCCGGCTTGATTTTCGACGTCATCTATAACCCCACCTTGGTGCAGCTGACCGTCGTCCCCGGAATGAATCTGCCCGGCGATTACAACTTGGACGGAACGGTCGACGCCGCCGACTATGTCGTGTGGCGCAAAACCGACGGCACCCAGGGCGGCTACAACGCGTGGCGCGCCAATTACGGCCGGTCGGCAGCGGCGGCGGCCGCACCGCCAGCCGCCAATATCGCCGTGCCGGAGGCGAATTGCTTGCTACTGTTGTCAATTGCGATTGCCTTACTCAGTGGGCAGGCTCGGACACGACTCGCGGCGCCAATTAGTCGTGACGAAACATATCTCTCGCAAAGGCGCTAGGGCGCAAGGTTGTAGCAATTTTTCGCTCCTTTGCGCCTTGGCGCCTTTGCGTGAGATTTTCTTTCGACACTCTTTACAACGTGTCGCTCAAGTATTATGGTGGCGTCCGATTGAAACGTGCGTTGGTGGTCGGCGGCCCGGTTGGCTGCCGACGAACAGGGAACCCGGTGCAAATCCGGGACGGCCCCGCCGCTGTAAGCGAGCACAACTGCGAACGATTCTTATTTAGGCCATTACCTATTTGCAGGTGAGAAGGCCAGTTTCGCGGACGCTCGCAAGTCAGAAGACCTACCAACGCGTGGCATGCGGATCGGCTGCGAGGGCGGCCGCCGCGAGCGAGTGATCTAAGATTTCACGGGTGCTACCCTCCCGTTGTTCAGCCATGCGCGCTGATACACCTACCGATGTAGGGGCCGCGAGCCGAGCGGCCCAGATAGGTGTTAGCTGTCGGGTATCTGGTCTCCGACAAAATTCCGACACCCGAAACCTGACACCTGACACCTGTCGACCGAGTCCGCCTCGGCTCGGCGGACCTACTGCCTCCGGTGTCACGCTCGTCGAGCTAATGGTGGTGATTGCCATCATTAGCTTGCTGGTTGCGCTTATGTTGCCGGCCGTGCAAGCGGCGCGCGAGGCCGCCCGGCGTTCGCAATGCCAATCGAATTTGCGCCAAATTGCAGTTACGATCGAGATGCACGCGGGCGCGCACGGGGTGTTTCCAACCGGCTGCCTGGGCAATCGCGGCGATTTCACGGTGACGCCGCCCGCGCTCGCCCGGTTCATCTCTTGGTGCGTGCCGCTGCTAACATTTTTGGAAGAGGAAGCGCTCGCGGCGACGATTGACACATCGCTGCCGTCTTATGACCTCATGAACAAGCCGGCTGCGGGCACCGTGCTGCCTGTGTTGCTTTGTCCAAGCACGCTCGCCGATCCGGACTTGAATAAAGTCGACGACCCACTTTATCAAACGAAGGGTCTCTGGAAAGGGGCGGCGTTTACCGATTACGCCGGCATCTACGGCGTGGAAGGGCCGTCGCGTGTGCGCGAGGACTCTGGCGCGATCCAGACAATTCACGACAACTCGCTGGGCGTACTGATTTACGATGTGGCCGTTGCGCCACGCGAAGTTATCGACGGCCTATCGAAGACTGCTTGCATCGCCGAGACGGTGGTTCGCCGGCAAATCGAGTCGGAATGGATCAATGGCCAGAACATTTTCGCCCAGGACGAAGCGACGCCGATCAACGTCGAACGCGCGGCCGGCAACGAGATTGGCAGCCCG
>DATFGJ010000540.1:0-28440 GCA_035249585.1 Lacipirellulaceae bacterium | reverse complement strand
AGTCACACGCGACCTCGAGCGTGCGCTTAGACAGTCGCCGCCGACCGTTTTTCAATGAGCGCACGCAGTGGCGCATTGCCGCTCACCAGTCGAGGCAGTAATTCGGGCACGCGTTCGCGCGAAACGCGGCGATGGCCGACCTCCGGAGCCCGCTCGCGTTGGAGTCGTTTCGTCGTCCACGCCGGCTCGCTGAAGCTTTCGCGGCGATTGGCGCTCGCGGCTGCGGCCGTGACCGGGCCCTCAGAGTCCGTCGCTTGTTCTTCAAATTTCAGTTCGCCGCGAATCACCGGCACATTCGGCGGCGCTTCGATTCCCAGCCGAACCGCCTTTCCCTTCGTACGCAGAACCGTAATCGTGATGTCATTACCGATACGGATCTTTTCCTGATACTTCCTTGTCAGAACCAGCATCGAACACACTCCCTTGGTAACGAGAAGATGGTTGCAAGTCCGTTCGCAGGCGGTGGGCGGCCCAAATTGAGTAGCTTAATCGCCCGCTGCGGTCGTGAAGCCGTACCGTGAGCGGCCTCACTTAGCTACGCACTCGGCGTGCCAAGGTTGACGCAAATATGTCGAAGAGAGAGAAGTGCCGACAAGTAAAGAAGTTACGCTGTAATGCCAGCTGCTTGCATGTGGCAATCGAGAAGCTGTATGGTTTACAACTTGGTTGAAAATCGAGCGATACCTTGGTTGAAAAAATGCCAATTCGGCAGGCACCTGCTCCGCCATTCTGGCTGCAACATTCAGAAGCCAATAGCTCCCGAGCTACGCTCGGCCGGACGGCTGGCTGCAAATCAAATCGACACGGCTTACCCTTCGCCGCCATCATCGTACAGCAGCGACTCCTGCAGCAGTTCAATTTCCCGGGCATCGTGTTCATCGACGTCGTCTAACAAGCTGCGGAGCTCGCCACACACGCCGTTAAACCGCGGTTCCTCCCATTCGCTAATGTCGTTCAGCTCCGGCATGAGCTTCTGCAGCCGTTTTCGAAAGCGTGCATGGTCGGATGCCAGCTGATCGATCCGATCCTGAAAATATGGCCGCGACTCCAAAACATTGGCCATGTAGCCGCCTTCTTCTTCCAACGAGATCACGCGCTCCAGATGTCGCTGGAACGATTTGATGGTAAATTGCAGGCTGGAAAGCTTGCGAGGCATGCTTACAGCCGGCGCTTGCCAATCTAGCGTCACGCGCAGCGCCTGCTTGACGTGATGCAGGATCTGATGCTCCATGAAAGCCATCGAAATTGCGCTGTCATGTAGTGTGGGCATTGAAAGCCTCCGTAGTGGATCCCTGCGTTTTACTTGCGTCCTTTGCTAGCAGCACGAAATCTTGCTCATACCGATTTCGTTCGAGTCGGAATGATCCGACTCATTGGGCGCCTGTCTTTCGTACACTTAAGCGGGGATTGTATCCGGCAGAACCGCCGCGTCGAGGAGTAACCCCGCCGAATAGTCGCCCCAATATACAGCCTCGGGCGGCGGAGTTCACCAAGAATCTTCAGCCAGTCGAGTTCTCCGCGCAATGTGCAAGTGCCGTGCCGGGCTCCAAATGCGTAGATAAGGCAAAATGGCAAAGCATGGAAAAGTGCCAGCATTAGAGAAGAATTGGCAATGAAAAATGCTTCGCGCCGCGCCCGTCCGACCGCCGCTATTCGGGTGGCGGAAGTTTCCGCTGTTGCTTTTTGGCTGCAGCAATTCGTTTCTGTTGCAGCCTAGCCTCACGTGCCGCTTTCGGAACTTTTGACTTCTTGCGGGACTTGGGAAGCGTCACAGCGGCGAGCAACATTTCCCGCAATTTGTTGAGACAATCCTCGACGTTGCGCGCTTGGTCGCGATAGCGCTGGCTTGCGATGACAAGCTCGCCCCGATCGTTGATTCGGCGGCGGAACTTCCCAAGGAATCTCGCGCGAATCTCGTCTGGAATTGAGCCGCTCCGCGCTACTGCCCAGCGCAGAACCGCTTTGGACGCAACTTTGTTGACGTTTTGTCCGCCCGGCCCCGAGCTGCGGACGAACGAGAACCGAAGCTCACTGCGCGGTATGGCGATCTGCGCGTTAATGCGGATCGGTGACGTCACCGTTATGCCAGCGAAGAACGCGCCGGGGACTGGGCTAGTTCGGCGAATGCCACTTGAGACTGCTCCAACACGGTCCAATAGTTGTTGATTTCAATGTCAGGACCGATGAGCTTCACGTCAAACGCACCGGCGTAACCCGACTCTTGCAGCGTGGCCACAATCTCTGTTAGTGGCAGGCGGCCATGGCCGAGCGGGCAGCGCAGCTGGTCGATGCTCGGCGGCAAGCGGCGATCGGCCAGGTGCACGATCGCGATATGCGGCACCAGCCGCTCCAGCACGTGTCGATGCCTGGCCCCGAAGGGAAAATGATATGTATCGTAAGCAATTTTTAAGCACGGGCTGCGATATTCCTCAACGAACGTTACGACGGATTTGACATCGGTCAAGAACGTCCACTCGGCCGCGCATGCGGCGTGCATCGGCTCGATGGCCAGCGGAACATCGGCCGCCTCGGCCAGCGGGAGCAGCTGATCCAATGCGCTACGCAACACCCGGCCCGCATGTCGGTAGGTGTGGTTATTGCGGCCTCCGGGGTAAATCACAAGGCAGCCGGCCTGGAGTGCCGCCGCCAGGCGAATGGCCTCGGCTGCGTCGTCGATGCTTTCGGCCAGCGTTCGGCCGTCGCTGCCGGTGAAGCCGCCCGCCCACATCAGGTTAGAAACGACCAGCCCGCTTTCCGCTACGAGGTCGATGGCTCGGTCTTCGTCGCCATCGCTCAATTTCTGTCGCCACACTCCAATGGCTCGATAACCAGCTTGTTGATAATTTTCGACGTCCTCTTCCAACGACCAGCGAAAGGTCGTAATTTCATTCATCGAAAGAAGCGTCATATGCAAGCGTCCCCCAGATGAGTTTGTAGTTTGGCTTCGCATCGCTGCGAAGGGAAGTGAGTATGCGGCATCGCGCAGAAACTGTAAAGCTGAATGGCCGAGGATGCGCCAGAATGTGGGCGCTTGCCGATGCGGATGCACCGCAAATATTCAGAGATAATCGGCCATTTTATTCAGCGAACTGCCCCAAATTCGACTAGCCCGCTGCGGCGGATGAGTGCTAGCACTTGCTCGTTGGAACTGTCGAATTGAAGTTGCGGACATTGACGGGCGACGCGATGTTGCAAGTGCGCCATTTGTAAATTCATGATCTTGACAACGCGCCGTCAGAGCGCGCCACGCCGCCTGCGACAAATGCGTGGCGGCGCATCATACAGGCATAACTCTAGTCTTCTTTAGTCGACACTCATCGTTTTAGCGCTCTTGATTCGGGTTTAGCGTCTCGACCGCAATCAATTCGCCGACTCTACCGCGGTGCCGTGATTCAATTTTTGACCACGCTCGTTTTTTGAATCACGAAAACGAGAAAGCCCGAAATGCGGGAGATCGCGTCCGTCTCTCTTTTGCGCTTTCGTGCTTTCGCGAGACATGATTTGGGGTGCCGATGCGCTCGCCGTTGTACGCCAGTTCGTGAGGCGATTCACATCACTTCTCAGAACCCACTGCGACAACGGGCATGCTTGGCGTGGGTTTTTGAAACTCCAAACTAGAGCATGCCGAGGGCATGGTCATCCTGGATTTCGTTAGGCCACTAAAAGAAGGACGGGTTATCCCGTTGCCACGTGCCTAGCATATCGCGGGAAATCCTCCACCAGTTCGAGGTATTGAACCTGTTGCTATAACGTCTATTCGCTTGGTACAGTTTAGGCCGAACGGACAGGGGGAGTACGGATCGCCCGGATGAAGGGTTACTACCCTCTTTCGGAATAAGCGTTTCCCGATGAGCGGCCATCACCGATCGTTGGCGGCTCGCCCTGTCTCCTTGTGGGGCAACCGGAACACTCGCTCGCTGTCACTCCCTGTTCGGCAGTAAGGTAAGCTTGAATAGGGAAACAGGCTTTCGCACTCTTCTCGAGGCTTGTACTCATCTGCCGGCGGCCGACCCTCGCCAGTCTACAAGCCAAGATCTCCACTTGTCGTTTCGCAGCGCGGCATAGAGCGTCGCCTCCGCCTGAACCCCAAGAAAGTAAATAGCCATGCCCGTCGATGTCCTGATCGCCGACGACCACGAGGTCGTGAGGGCCGGGTTGAAGTCGCTTCTCGACGGCACCGACATTCGCATCGTAGCCGAAGCCACCAGCGGGAATGCAGCGCTTAAGTTGGCCATTAAGCATCGGCCGGACCTCGTTCTGTTGGACGTGCGTATGCCTGATGGCGACGGTCTGAATTGCCTCGCGCGCATCAAGGTCGATCTGCCGAACATGCCCGTGATGATGTTCAGCTCGTTCGACAATCCCACGTACGTCGCCCGCGCCGTGGCGCTTGGCGCCGCCGGATACCTCTCGAAAAGCGCGTCGCGCAAGGAGATCATTGACGCGATTCATGTCGCGGCGAGTGGCGACACCATTTGGTCGCGCGAAGAATTACGCCGCGTGAGCGGCGCGTTGGCGGCACCCCGCTCGCCTGCCGACGGCGACATCCCGCTGACCAAGCGCGAGAGCGAAGTCCTCAAACAATTGGCCTTCGGCCTGACGAATAAGGAAATCGCCCAGTCGCTCGGCATCAGCTACGAAACGGTGAAGGAGCACGTGCAGCACATTCTGCGCAAAATCGGCGTTTCCGACCGCACTCAAGCCGCCGTGTGGGCCGTGCGGAAGAATCTGGTGTAGGGCAAGGGCGCCTCACTACCTCGAAGCGTCGATGGACGAAACGGGCCGGCGCAAAAAAAACGGGCCGGCGCAAAAAAAGCGGGCCTCGAATGAGCCAATCACAAAATTGACTCGACAAAGCGGTCAGGGGCAAGGCAACCGCTCCGCCACTAAGCATTCGAGGCCCCGCGGGCCAGCAAGGTTGTCGGTCGGCGAAATCCACGTCGTCAGGCGTTTCGCCGGCCTCGTGGTACTTTGGCAGTTGTTATGCCAATCCTTTGGGATTGTCGTACGCGCGGCCTCGAGCCCACACTCATAAGTTGTTTGGCCCTCGCAAGTTAGCGTGAGACGCGCGGGCCTAATCCCGCACCCACCGGCAGCAAAACAGCGGGCGGCGCTAGCTTGCAATACGTTTCAGATTGCGGCATCCTTAATCGCTGTTTGTCGCGCCTCAACGCACTTTCATGGGCATGAATGCGTGCTTGGAGACCGGGCGCGCTGCTGCATCAAAATGAGACGCCGCATCGCCTTAAGGAACGTAAACCGGCGTGGTACAATGAGTTCTCGCATCACGAACAAGCTGCCGGGCTCATTCGCACTTTGGGGGGATCCGACTGCCGATGTCGACCGCCTCTCAAGTTGAGACTGCCATTCTCCCGCCCCAAATCGCGTCGCGGCCCACCCCCGATGCCCGCGAAGTGATCATCAGCGCGAACCCTCGAGCAGGCTCGCGCACCCGTCACGCGTATATCAATTCCATCGTTGAGGCCTTAACTCGAGCCAGCTACGCGGTGCGGCTGACCACCAGATTGGACGAGCTTACTGGCCTGGCCACCGACGAATCGAAGGCTGGCCGATTACGCGCCGTCCTGGCGATCGGTGTGGACGATACGGCGTCGAGTGTTCGAACCCACGTGCCCCTCGTTGTGCTACTCTTGCCCGTGCCGATGGGAACCGAAAACTTGCTGGGGCGGTTTGTTGGACAAGCGATCCATCCGACCGCCGTTTGCCGCACGGTCGACGAAGGCGTCACGGTCGGCCTCGACCTGGGCCGCGCCAACGGAAAACTATTCCTCCTTATGATCAGCGCGGGCTTCGACGCCGAGGTCGTGCGCACGCTTCACATGAACCGACGCGGAAATATTACCCGGGCGGCCTACGTTCTGCCGATGGTGCGGGCCATCCGCAGTTACCGCTATCCGCAAATGGAACTATATTATGGCAACAGGATGGAGATGGGAGTGTCGCAGCCCTGCCGCTGGTTGTTCGCGTTCAACCTGCCGCTGTACGCATTGGGCCTGCCGATCGCGCCCGATGCGCTTGCCACCGACGGCTTGCTCGATGTGTGCACGTTCGAGCGTGGCAGCACGTGGAGCGTGCTGCGCTACTTGTGGCACGTCCGGCGTGGCTGCCACCTCGGGCTGCCGGATTTCGGGCTGCGGCGCTGCAGCTGTTTCCGACTCGAGGGACCCAATTCGGTCGAGCTTGCGTATCAATTGGATGGTGACTACGGCGGCACATTGCCGGTGGACGTCGAGCTGTTGCCCGGCCAGCTGCGGCTGCTGGTGACGCCCGAAACCGCCCGCCGCTTAGGCTTCGAATTACGGTAGGTCAGGCTTTCCAGCCTGACGGGAATACCTGACAGCCAATAACGGCTGACCTACGTCAGCCTCGAAAGGCTGACCTACGTATGCTGAATAACCCGGCGAAAATTGGTCCGTACCGCTGCGGCGCCGGCGAGAAACTGCTGGTGATCGCCGGGCCATGCGTTATCGAAAGCCAGGCGCTGACGCTCTCGATCGCCGAGCGTTTGGCGCGGGAGACTCAGAACCTCCCCATTCAACTGGTCTTTAAAGCCTCGTTCGACAAGGCGAATCGAACCAGCCTGGACTCCTATCGCGGGCCGGGATTGGAAGAAGGCCTGCGAATCCTGCGTCACGTCAGCGACTCGACAGGCCTTCCGGTGACGACCGACTTCCACGAATCGGGTCAGGCCGCACAAGTCGGCCAGGTCTGCGCCATATTGCAGATCCCGGCGTTCCTCGCTCGCCAAACCGATTTGCTGGTTGCGGCCGCGCGCACGGGCCGAGCGGTTCATGTAAAAAAGGGCCAGTTCATGGCGCCGGGCGACATGCGTCACGTCGTGGGGAAGCTGGTCGCCGCCGGATGTCACGATGTGCTCTTGGCTGAGCGCGGCACATTCTTCGGCTACGGCCGGCTGGTTAACGACATGCGGGCAATTCCTCAGATGCAGGCGCTGGGCGTGCCTGTTGTGTTCGACGCAACGCACAGCGTGCAGGAGCCCGGAGGCTTGGGGAAGGCCACCGGCGGCAATCGCGCCATGGTCGAGCCACTCGCGCGGGCGGCCATGGCATTGGGCGCCGACGGATTGTTTTGCGAAACGCACCCCGACCCGGACCGCTCGCCGAGCGATGGGCCGAACATGGTGCCGCTCGACGGTTTCGCGCCGATGCTGCGGCGGTTGCTTACCATTCGAGCCGCCGTAACGCAATTGAACCTTGACGCGCCGGCCCGTGCGGGAGCAAACACCTGATGCGTGCGATGTGTCGATTTCAGGTTGCAATATTGATCCTCGCGTCGGTCGCGCTTCTCGGCTGCGATCGCGCCTCGACCTCGCCCGGTCAATCGCAGCAGGAGGCGATGCGGCGTGCCGGCCGGGGCGATTCGCTGCTCAAAGCGGTGGCCGCCCAGCTCGGCGACCTGCCGGCCAACGTCGAGACCGACCTTCGCCAGCCCACGATCGTTCTCGATGCCACGCCCAGCGGCGAAGACATCCTCGCCATCGGCACACAGACGCCCAATGTGCCCGATGGAACGGTCAACTATATCGTCGTGCCAGAAGGAAACGGCCGCTTTCGCAGCCTGGGCGTCCGCTCAGGCGACATCCTCAAGTATTACATCATCAGCGACGAAACGGTCGACGAGGAGCGCCGCGCCTCGGGCTTCTCGCGCTGGCTGGCGATGGAGTTTAACATCGCCCAGGTGATCGACGAGAACACGCTGCTCATCGAAAAAGGCGTTCCCTGGGCTGTTGCGAAAGAATATCTGAGGCAAGTCGGCAGACACGACCGGTCGCTGCCGCAGGAAGTCAAGGATTACATTGCGCAAGTCGTCGTCGACGACAGCGCGGTGGCGCCGCAGGTCGTGATCCCCGCCAAAATCGAAATCTGGCGGCATTTGGACGATCGCCTCTACGAAATCAACCAGAAGCTGAACGTGTACTGGGAGCGACGGTTGCCGCCGCTGGGCTGGGAGCCAAGCCCCGATGAGAAAGTGCTGTCGCAAACCGTCGTCTGGCTGAACCAATGGCTGCGCCAAAGCAAAAAGGTCGCTGACTGGCGCGTCGATCCGCTATTAGAGTCGCTCCATCCAAAACTGCGGAACGACGAGCAACTTGCTCCCTACATTTCAAAAAAATCTCTCGAAGCGCGAGTGTTCGAACCGCACGAAGGCAGGCTGCTGCAAGAGGCGGTGTGGATGCGCGACATCTCCCGATGGGCGCGCGGCGACAGTTTCGACGACCTCGAGCGGGCCGCCGCGCTTTTTGATTGGACCGTGCGGAACGTGCAGCTCGTGGCGGATGAGGACGCGGTTCCTCACCGGCCGTGGAAAGTGCTGCTGTACGGCCGCGGAACGGCAGAGCAGCGAGCATGGGTGTTCGCCCTGTTGTGCCGCCAGCTGCAATTGGACGTCGTGATGCTCGCCACAAATCCGACAGAATCGGCGGATGCATCTCAAGCACGGCAGGGCGAGGCGCGGTTCTGGCTGCCAGCACTGGTGCTTAATGAAGAATTGCACTTATTCGACACGCGCTTGGGACTGCCGATTCCAGACGCTGGCGGGCAGCGCGTGGCCACGCTCAAGCAGGCTTCCGAGGATGACGCCGTGTTGCGGCAGCTTGATCTTGAAGGAGCGCCCTATCCGATCACTGCCGAGATGCTGAAGCATGTCAAGGCCTACCTCGTGGCAGATTGGTTCGATCTGTCGCGACGCGCGCTCGCGGTTGATCAGAAATTGACGGGCGACGATCGGGTCGTTCTCGCAGCCGAACCGACCGCCCTCGCCGAGAGGCTGGGCGCTGTGCCGCAGATTGGCCAGGTGATCCTGTGGGAATTGCCGTTCGAGACGCTGCGGGAGCAGCTGTCGCTTCTACCTCCAGCGCGGCGCCGCGAAGTGATCGCGTTCGAGCCGCTGGCTACCCGTCCCAAGCTGTGGAAGGCTCGGTTGCGGCACTTCCAAGGCCGGCGCGCAGGAGGCGACGAGCAAACGGCCACCGAGCCGAGCGACGTCGTCGACGATCATGGCGAAGCGGCTCAGCTCTACACCGACAAGTCGGTTCGGCCAACCGACCGAGAAATCGCGCGGAACCAATCCAACGACAAACGACGCGTCGACACGACTGCGAAGCTGAGCGCAACTTACTGGCTCGGGCTGCTCTTGTTTGATGACGGCAAATACGATGTGTCGGCCCACTGGTTCGGCCGGCCGGAACTCAACGATAAAGCATCTCCCTGGGCGCACGGCGCGCGCTACAATCTGGCGCGGACTTATGAATCGCAGGAAAAGCTAGAGGAAGCCATCTCGCTGTTGGAGCAAGACGACTCGCCGCAGCAGCATGGCAACAAGCTTCGAGCGAGAGGCTTGCAGTCGCGGCTGGAAGAAGCGAAAAAAACGGAGGAAGATACAAAGAACGCGGAGGAATGAGGGGCTGTGGATGTGGCAGTTGTAAAAGCGCGTCAACGGACGTGAAACGGCATGAGATTGTAGCCGGTTCAGCGGTCGCTACTGCCATCTCAGCACTCCCCACTCCCCCACTTCCAACTCGATGCTTTCCTTCCTCCGCCAGCGCTGGTTCCTGTTGGCGCTCATCGCGGCGTTGTGGGCCGGCATCGGCTGGCCGGAAGCCATGAGCCCGCTGGTGCGCTGGCTGCCGAGCGAAGGGTTGGTGGCCGCCGTAACGTTCATCATGGCCCTGCCACTGGAAACGGCGGCGTTATGGAGTGCCGCGCGTCGCCCGGGACCTGCATGGCTGGCATCGGCACTGAACAACGGCCTCGCGCCGCCGCTCGGCTGGCTGGCGAGCCGGATGCTCCCGCCCGAGCTGGCCACCGGCGTGATCGTTGCCACATCGGTGCCATGCACGCTGGCAACCGCCGCAGTTTTTACACGTCGCGCCGGCGGTAACGATGCCGTCGCCTTCCTCGTGACGATCATTACCAATTTGGCATGCTTTCTGGTCGTTCCGGCGTGGTTATGGCTCCTCGTGGGCGGTGAGTCGCAAGCCGACCTTCGCCGCGCCGAAATCGACTACGGCCAGATTGCGCTCGGACTGGTTTTGCTCGTCGTCCTGCCGATCGTCATTGCTCAGTGCCTTCGCCAAATACGAACCATCGGGGCATGGGCAGCGCGTCACAAGCAGTCGCTGAGTTTCGTCGCGCAAGTCGGCGTATTGCTTATGGTGCTCGTCGGCGCAGTCGATTGCGGCGAGCGGTTGAGCGCGGCATCGAACGGTTCGGACATATCGCCTGCCAGCATTGTAACGATGATTTTTGCCGTGGCCGCGGTTCATGTCGTACTGCTCCTCGTCGGATTCGGCTTGAGTAAGTCGCTCGGGTTCGCACGTTCCGATGCGATTCCCGTTGCCTTGGCCGGCAGCCAAAAGACGCTCATGGTAGGTGCATATCTCGCCGTCGCTGTCGGGCCGCTCGCGATCCTGCCCATGGTTGCGTACCATGCGACACAGCTAATCATCGATACCCTGCTGGCCGATTGGCTGCGAAACAGCTCGAGCGCCGCGCCAACCGGCGCGGCCGACAATCCAGAAGTTTGATCCAGGAAGACATCTAGCCGCACGAAATTGTCGGAGACCGGCCGCTGAAAGCCGCTGCCTAGAACACGGCTTGCCTACGAGCCGCCAGGCCTCTATCCTTAATAGCTTCTCATTGAAGACGAAGGTTGAAGACTATGAAAGACGGCATCCATCCGGAATACTTCGTGACTCAGGTCAGCTGCGGGTGCGGCAACAAGTTCACCACGCGCAGCACGCGCAAAGAACTTAAGGTCGACATCTGCAATGTCTGCCACCCGTTCTACACGGGCAAGCTGAAGTTCGTCGACACGGCCGGCCGCATCGAAAAGTTCAAGAACAAATTCGCTGCCGCGGGCTACGCCAGCCTCAAGCGCGGCAAGAAGTAGTAGGCACCGGGCACCCGGCAACCGGTTTAGCCGGGTGCCGGGTCGGTGTGCCGTAACAAAGGGCAGATACGCGTCTTCATCGCGCTGGTCACGTTCAGCCGGCTGAGGTCAACTTCCCGCGATGAAGAGTGGTCGGTGACATGCGGATTTTCCGCTGCAGAGCCAGCTCAATGGCGACATGGCCGCATTAAACGACAGCCGGTAAAATTCTTTTCCAAGCAGCATTAATAAGGCGTTGCTTGGTCGTTCACGCTACGGCACGGAGTGTGCCTCCTACTATGCGCGAATTGTTGGAACAAAAACTGGCCCGCTTCGAGCAACTCGAAAAAGATCTCGTCAACCCCGAGGTGCTGTCGAACCCTGCGCGCATCACGGCTGTGGCCCGCGAGCATGGGTCGCTTGGCCGGCTGGCGAAAAAGTACCGCAAGTTCAAGCAAATCACCGGCCAGATCGCCGAAGCCCAACAGATGATCGCCGGCGATGATGCCGAGATGCGCGAGCTAGCCGAGGCCGAATTGCCCCAGTTGCGCGAGGAACGCGAAGCGTTATGGAGCGAGCTCTTGGACCTCACGGTGGGTGGCGAGAACGCCAACCGCTCGCGCCTGATCATGGAGATTCGCGCCGGCACCGGCGGCGACGAAGCGGCCCTTTTCGCACGCGATTTGTTCGAAATGTACCGATACCACGCCGGCGCCAAGGGCTGGAAAACGGAAATCCTCAGCCATCATGCCACGGAGCTGGGCGGCTTCAAAGACATCGTGCTCGCGATCGAAGGCGAAGGCTCTTATCGCGAGCTGCAATACGAAAGCGGCGGACATCGCGTGCAGCGCGTGCCCGAGACCGAGACGCAGGGCCGCATCCATACGTCGGCCGTCACGGTTGCCGTGCTGCCGGAGCCGGAGGAGGTCGAAGTCGATCTCAAACCCGACGACTATCGGCTGGATACCTTCTGCGCCAGCGGCCCCGGCGGTCAGCACGTTAACAAAACGGCCTCCGCCGTACGGCTTACACACTTCGAAACTGGTATTGTCGTTCAGTGCCAGGACGAGAAGAGCCAGCTTAAGAACAAGAACAAGGCGCTCCGCGAGCTGGCCGCCCGCATCTACGACTTCAAAATGCAAAAGGAGCAAGCCAAGCGGGCGGCCGAACGCAAAAGCCTCGTCGGCTCCGGCGATCGCAGCGAGCGGATTCGCACGTACAACTTCCCGCAGAATCGAATCACCGACCATCGCATCGGGCTGACGCTCCACAATCTCGATCAGGTGATCGCTGGCAATTTGCAGCCGGTCACTGACGCTCTCGTCGACTACGATCGCCAGCAGCTGCGCGACCAGATGGGCGGGCTGGACTGAGAGTGGGAGCGCGGAGCGGGGAGCTTAGAGTAGAATGCCTTTAGTTCCTCACTCCCAGCCCTCCGCTCTTAGCTCTCCGCTCATGTCCACGCCCGACGAACCCTGGACGATCGGTCGCCTGCTCACGTGGACGATCGATTACCTGGGCCGGCACGGCGTGGAAAACCCGCGGCTGGATGCGGAAGTCCTGTTGGCCACCGCCCGGGGCTGCCGGCGCATCGACCTCTATGCCGCATATGGCGAACCGGCTGACGAGCAGACGCGCACCGCCTTCCGCGAGCTGGTCCGCCGCCGCGCCGCCGGAACGCCCGTCGCCTATCTCGTCGGCAAGCGCGAGTTCTATTCGCTGGAATTCGAAGTCACGCCGGACGTGCTCATTCCGAGGCCGGAAACCGAGCTTGTCGTCGTTGCACTGTTGGATCACGTGAAGAAACGCGGGGCTGGGGACTGGGGACTGGGGTCCAGTGAAGAAAACGCATCGAGTCCCCCGGCTCCCAGCCCCCAGCCCTCAGCCCCTCTCGCAATCGCCGACATTGGCACAGGTAGCGGCATCCTCGCCGTGTGCGCGGCCAAGTACATCGCGAATTCTCGCGTGACCGCCATCGACATCAGCCCGTCCGCATTGGCCGTGGCGAGGCGAAATGCCGAGAGGCACGGCGTCGCGGAGCGCATCATTTTTGTGGAAAGCAATTTATTGGAGAAACTGCCATCGGAGGCGAGTTTCGATTACATCGTGAGCAATCCGCCGTATGTCTCAACCGCCGAAATGGCGAATCTTGCGGCCGACGTGCGCGAGCATGAGCCCCACGTGGCCTTGCACGCAGGCGAAGGCGGAACCGATGTCATTCGACCGCTCGTTGAGCAGTCCGCGCATCGGTTAAAGCCCGGTGGGGCGCTCATTATGGAAGTCAGCCCGATGATCGCCGCCGACGTCGAGCAGATCTTTCGCGGCATGCCGCAATTCGAGGTTGGACTGACGATGCGCGACCTGGCCGGCCATCCGCGCGTCGTGCAGGCCAACATAGCAGGCACAATCCGTGTGCCGTAGCAGAACTACGAATAGTCCGAAACGGATTTGATACTTGTCTTTGGCGCTGTTGCGGCACACGGAGTGTGCCTACTACTTTCCGCCGCGGAAAATGTGCTGATACAAATTATTGCGCTTTGACGTCAGGAAGCCTTCACTCTCATCTTCCTTCAGCGCGCAAACCATCATGTGCAGCTTGGCGTCCAGGTCGTCGGCATAGTGAACGATCAATGCTTCGGGAGTCATCGGCGGTTTGGGGGCGCCCCACTCGGGTAGCCGCTGGTGCGAGACGATTACGTGCTCCAGCCGCAGCAGCGTCTCCGGATCGATTTTTCGACCCACCGCCGTCTCACGCACAATGTCGCGGCCTTGCAGCACGTGGCCAATGAGACAGCCCTCGGCCGTGTAATCGGCCCCGGCCGGTCCAACTTCCAGCTCGCGCAGCTTGCCGATGTCGTGCAACACGGCGCCGGCGATGATCACGTCCTTGTTCAGCGGCGGGTCCAGATTGTCATACAACTCGCCGTATTTGTCGGCCAAATGGCAACAAGTGCGCACCACGTTGAGAACATGCTCGAGATACCCGCTGACGCACGCATGGTGGTTCTTCTTCGCCGCAGGCAACTGTAAGAGTTGCTCGCGATTCTGTTCGAGGATGTCGCTCACCAGCTTCCGCAGCGCCTTGTCGGCGACCCGCGACTCGACGATGTTCATCATCTCGGCGAACATCTCGATCGGATCGAACCGCGATACGGGCTGGCACATGAGCGGATTAAAACCGTCCTTCTCATCGCCGTCCTCGACCTGGCGGATTTTCTTGATCTCCAGCTGCAGCCCGTAATTCGATTGCCGCAAGACGGCCCGCATCTTGTAAAAATGCCCGCACGCCCACTGCGAGCGGCACACCTCGGCCAGCGGCGAATCGGACCAGATCGGGAATCCGACCTCGCGACGCGCGTCTCGGAATGTAACGCGGTAGTACGGCTTGCCGTCGCGAGTCTTGAGCTCCTGTTTGTCCGACAAGAGGGCGAAAAAATCGGCCTCCTGGCCTTCGCAGAGCTCGGCGAGGGGAATCATGCGGATTGCCTCGTCACGCGATCGTGCGCCGTTGCCACCGTTCGTTTGGGTCGTCGCTATGTCGTCGAACTGTCTTTGCGCGACCGCTTTTTTGTTTGCCGGCATGGCGTACTCCGTAATTCGAATTCCACCCTGTACTGGATCGCGAATCGGGGTTCTCCGTATTTAGTGCGGAGGACCCAGTACTCTGTACTTTGTTCTCGCTACTGGAACTCCGAGCATAACAGTTTGCGCAATTCTAGCTCGCGATTCTGCGGGGCGAAAGCCGGTAGGCGCATCACGCGACCAGGGTCCAGAACCGCCGGCCTATACCGGCGTGCGCTCGGTTACCAGCGCGTTGATCATTGTTTGGAGCTGGCGGCGAACCTCGGCCATCACCGGATCAGAAGCCCCGTCGCGTTCGCGCTGCGTCCCGACGGGGATCGCCTCGCCCACCTCGATGACGCAATGAAATGGCTCGTGCATGCGCATGTGGTCCGTGAAATCCTCTTCGAATCGCTCCACGGTTTCCACCACGCGCTCCGGCAAATTCTTTTCGCGCAAGATGTAGTCGCGCGGATAGTGCGACATCTGCTGGGCGTAGTAGCAGGCAGCCAGGTCGCGCCATCGGCTGGCACGCTCCTCCGGCGTCACCTTCCCGGCGATCATGTCGGCCAGGATCGCCGTCCGCAGCCGCTTCACGCGGGCGATCACACCGCCGGCCGAATCATTGATTTTCCAACGGGTTTCCTGAGTCGCGAGTATTTGTTGAACCAGGTTTTCGGCCCGCTCGAACGGATTGCCGCTGCGCGGTTCGCCGAGATACTCGACTTCCTTGAGAGCGAGCAGCGCATGGCCGATCTTGTCGATCCGGTCCACGATCGACAAATCCTTTTGCGGCTGCCACGTGAATCGCTGCTCCAGCTCTTCCAGGACGGGCGCAAGCGTCGCCGCCAAGTCGCCCTGAAACGCATAGCGAATCGCCACCGGATGGATCACGACCTCGCCCGCAAGCCCTTGCTTCTTCAATCGCTTGGCCGCTTGGCGCGCGATGAATGACGGGCCTTCCATCATTTCTTCAATGAGGTCGTTGTGCCGAGTAATCGCACCCTCAGGGAACATAATAAGCGGCCGGCGGCGACTCACAAGGATGTCGATCGCGGTGTCGATGGCGCGCCGGTCATTTCCTTCGCGGAAGACGCTGAACGCGCCCATCCGGCGGATCATGAACGTCTGCAGCGGTGTTTGCTTGAACGCATGCCAGCTGGCCATCGCGAACAAATGGCAGTCGGCTTCCCAGGCCAGGATGCCCAGCACCATCGGGTCGGCCATGCGCGAGTGATTTGGCGCGAGCATGATGCTTTGGCCGGCCGCGAGCGATGCGCGGAGCCGCTCGACGTGGCGGCACTCGACCGAATGCACGCCGTATGCCTTGCGCAAGTACCGGCGCAAATACGGGCGCAACAGCATTGGCCACCACTCGGAGTACGCCGGCGGCACGAACTTGTACGGCTCGTCGATGACGACCTTTTGCATGGGCCTTCGCCAAACAGCTTTTCCCAACCGGCACAACCGGCCGGTGGGGCGATAGCATAATCAACTCTAGCGGCACCTGCCCAGTGCAGTCGAATCGGCCGATCGTCGGTTGTCGATACACGAGTAGAGCGGGTGTTCGCACCCGCCGTCTTAGAAGAATCACTTTCGGCGGGTGCGAGCACCCGCCTGCGAATGGCCCAAAACCGTAAACAAATCACGCCGCGGCGCGTGGCGGCGGCCGAGAACGCGGTCCGCTGGCGCGAAGCCTTCGTGCGCTACCTGCGCACCGAGTGCCACCTTGCCGAGAACAGCGTCCTGGCCTACGAGCGCGATCTGCGGCGATTCTTCGACTGGCTCCGCGGCCGGCGGATCGAAGGGCTCAGCATTTCCGAGCTGGCCGATTATCCGGCCTGGCTCACGGCCCAGGACCTGGCTCCCGCATCGATCAGCCGCCATGTGGTTTCGCTGAAAATGTTCTTCCGCTACCTGCAGCTGGAAGGCGCTCTTGGCGAAAACCAGGCGGAGTTGCTAGGGACGCAGAAACTATGGCAGCGCGTGCCGACCGTGCTGTCGCCAAGCGAAATCGATGCGCTGCTCATGGGCGCCGCTGCCCCGCGGCCGTTGTGGCGTCGCGATCGGGCCATGCTCGAACTGCTGTACGCCACCGGTTGCCGGGTCTCCGAGCTATCGCTTTTGCGCGCCCGCGACCTGCACTTGGGCGAGCGCTACTGCCTATGTCACGGCAAAGGCGACAAGCAGCGCGTTGTCCCGCTCGGCCGCCGGGCTGTCGCCGCCGTCGAATTGTATTTGCAATACGAGCGACCGGGGCTCGCTGAGCGCCGCGAGCCGCCGTCGCAGTTTCTGTTGCTGTCGTCGCGAGGTGGCCGATTGCGGCGCGAACGAATCTGGGAGCTGATCAAGCTGTATGCGAAGCTGGCCGGCTGCGCAAGCGAATTGAGCCCGCACTCGCTGCGCCACAGTTTCGCGACGCATCTTTTGGCCGGCGGTGCCGACCTGCGCCAAGTGCAAGAAATGCTCGGCCACGCGAGCATCGCCACGACGCAAATCTACACGCACGTCGACCACTCGCGGCTCAAGAAAGTGCACGAAACGTTTCACCCGAGAGCGTAATGTAGTAGGCACACTCCGTGTGCCGCAACAGCCGCTTGAGAGACTCAAAGCCCAGCGCACGACATTGGCAACTGGTGTTGCTGCTACGGCCGGAGTGCCTGCTACTTCTTCGGCGGCGTGAATTTCACGCGCTTGATGAGATCGCGCGGCTGATCGTTCTCAACATAGCCGACGATGGCTGTCATGGCCCGCATTACATAGTCGTAGTTCAGGTTGTAATCGGCGTCGATTTCGACCTCCAGCTCCGACGCTTTATCCGGGCCGCCGGCTTCTTCCACCGTGCGGCGAATGTGCTGGTGCAGACGAGCGAACGCATCGGGGCCATTGCCGAACGAGCGGCCCGCAAGGCGCAGCTCGGCCAACCGGCCATCGGGGGCCGCTTTCATGACCAGCGTCATAGGCAGGGCCTCGCTCATTTCAACAGCCCGCGCCGCGGCGTCCGACGGCATGTGAATGTTGAAGTCCCCCTCTGGCAGCACGATCTTGAACGTGAGCAAGAAGAAGATATTAAGCTGAAACACGATGTCGATCATCGGCGTCATCTGCAGCTCGATCTTATCCAGCGCTTTGGTGCCGTGACGGATGCGCATGTGAATGTGCCGGTTCGCAAAGGGTAGCTATAAAAAATCGTTTAGTAATCGTAGCTTCGGCGAAGATAAGGAGACATGGAGACTAGGAGACAAGTAGATACCGCTACGATGCGAGTCTCCTTGTCTCCCCTTCTCCTTGCCTCCTTGTCTCCTTGTCTAGCCACCATTTTCAAAAGGCGCATTTGATGAATTATTCCTCAACTAAAGTCGACCGATCGCTTTGCTTGCCGCGGAGAGCGAACGTGTCGAACTCGGCTTCCTGGGCCAGGTGGATCAGCTCCTGCACCTTTCCGGTCTCAGCCAGCCGGTCGGCACGAATGATAACTGTCACATCTTCAACCTTTTTTTCTGGGTGAGCTTTGATAATCTGCGCCTCGCGCAAGAGCGCCGATTTCAATCCGTCGCGAGTCAGCTCGTCACCCGCAAATATGATCGTTTCGTTTGACGTAAGCTGGAGCGTAATCGGCTCCTCATAGGCCACCTCCGGCGGCCGGGCCAGTTCACTCAGCGGCAAATTGATCCGCTGGTCCTGGTCGACCTCTGAAAAATTCAGCACGAACATAAAAAACGCGATCAGCTGGAACGTGACGTCGATCATTGGCGTCATGTCCATCTCTGCCTGCGCGATGGAATGTTTCGCGTAACGCATGTTGTGATGTCAGGGCGTCTTCTGTCCGCCCACGTTTTGAAACCGGCTCATGAGATTTTCACTGACGATGCCCACCTCGAGCACCAATTGGGCGGCCCGATTCCGCAGGATGTTGAATGCTGCAATGGCCGGAATCGCCAGCCACAAGCCGACCAACGTTGTCACGAGCGCTAGCGCAATATCGTCGGCCAGCTCGGCCGGCTTGGGCGATACGGTTGAGTGAGCGATTTCCTCAAAGGCGTTCACCATTCCGTGCACTGTGCCCAACAGACCGAACATCGGGCTGATCGTGCCGATGAGTGCCAGGTAGCTGAGGCGGTGCTCCAAGCGCATGTTTTCTTCTTCGCCGACCTCCTGCATAGCCTCGATCGCCTGGGGATAGCCGCTCGATAGTCGCCCCAGCCCTGCCGATAGCACTTTGCCCAGAAACGACTCATCGTTCTTGGCCAGCTCGTAGGCCTCTTGATATTTTTTGGCATTCAACTGGGCCTCGAACCCCTCGATCAAATCGGAAGGCAATATCGTTTCGCGTCGGGCCATGAGCGCATTCATGACAATCAGAGCCACCAGCGCGAACGACAGGCTCAAAAAAATGATGCTGTACAGCGGTCCCAGCGATTTGTAGAGCCAGCCTAAATAGCTTTCGCGACGTGCCGCAGTCGGCGCCGCGTCGGTGGCGTCAACCGCGTCGCCACCGTTGGCTGCAGGCGGCGTAGTTTCGGATTGCGTCGCCGGCGTGTCCTCGGCCGGCGCCGCCTCCTCATCAGGAACGACATCCGGTTCGTCCTGGGCGAAAGCCGGCTGCACGCTCACCGCGCCCCACGTAGCCACGAGCGCCATTCCCCCCAGCGCACAAACGAGCATCAGGGCCCGGCCGCGAGCCGCTGACTTCGAACTGGCCATAACATGCTCCTCGAAAGATGGATTCAATTGTTCCGCGAAAAGTTTGCTCGGCAGCACCAGTCTAACGAGCGTTCCGTTCAGGAGTAAAGCGCAACCCGGCGTACGGTGGGAGGCATCTCCGACGCCGACGGGGCGATGGAAAAATCTAATCGGCGTCGAACACGCCTCCCACAAATGTGTTTACTGAACTTGCTTCGCCCATCGGCTTCCGCCATAGCGCTCCTGCAACAGCTGTCGCGCCTGGCGCGCTTGCTCCTCTTGCCCGACGGCCTGCCACAGCGGCGCCAGGTTCGCCAACGACTCCGCATGCGCTTCGGGCACCGTGTTGTAAAGCACGTCAACGTGCAGGTAAGCAAGCAGGGCGTCTTTGGTCTGGCCCGCCTTCTGGTAACAGCTGCCCAGCGCGTTGTACGCTCGCGCGTGCAACTCTTTTTGTTCGGGGTTGGCATCCTGAATTATTTTCTCGATCATGCCCACCGCCTGGCTTCCGTCGCCGGTTTCGGCCATGCTCACGGCTTTGGCGAGTGTAGCCTCTAGCTTTTGTTCCTCGGCATCGGCCCCTTCACCCGCGGTGGCCAGGGCCGTGTCGAATTGCTTGATCGCCTCCGCGTGCTTGCCTTGAGCCTGCAGCGTGCGGCCCACGGCGACGGCCGAGCGCACCTTGTAATCGGTCCAGGGCGCTTTGGCCAGTTCGGCGTATTGCTTTTGAGCGTTTTCATGGCGACCCGTGGCGATAAGCAAATCACCCATGAGCTCGACCGCGGCCAGGTAATGAAAATTCAGCGGATAACTGCGCACGAAGGCGTTAAGCTGTCGCCCCGCATCGCCGATTTCTCGCTGGCCGCCGAGCGCCAGCTTGCCCGCGCAGTACGCTTTGTAGAACTCGATGTCCTCGCGGATGTAATCGCGCCTAATCGAATTTACGTCGATCTTTTCCAGCGCCGCCAGCGCATTGTCGTACGCGCCATTCGCGGCATTCACGCGAGCCTGCGCCAACTCGGACGGCTCATCGGCAAACAACACGGCCTTGATTTCATTGACGGCGACCTTACGGCTGCCCGGGCGGCCCTTGTTCAGCGTCAGCTCATACGGCGTCATATCGTTGACTTCGCCAGTCTCCGAGCCGCGCGTCAGCCGCACGCGGTCGGCGATACCCTGAGCAGAGACCGACGACGGCGTCGAGTATAACAATGCCAATTCGAGCATCAACGTTACAGGGCGAAATTGTTTATTCATGGGCACTCCAAATTCACTTTGAACCACAAAGGGCCCAAAGTACACGAAGACACGAGCACTACTTCATTCCTTTGTGCCCTTTGTGTCCTTTGTGGATGTTTCGATTACTCGCTTTTCGCGGCATCTTCTATTTGTTTGAGCAGCGCCTGAAACTCGCCGCGCCAGCGTTCGCCGCCCATCTCGGGGTAGAGCTGCGCGAACGATTGAATGCTTTGCTTGGCTTTCGCCAGATCTCGTTGGCGCGCGGCACCGCTCTGCTTCATGGCGGCCAGATAGCGGCACTTGGCGACGTTAAATCGTGCTTCAAAGAATGTATCCCGGTACTTTTGATCGGTCCGCGCAGCGCGCGCAGCAACGTTTGAAATCTTGACCCACCCCCAGATGCGGTTTTGGCCGGTCGAACGCAGCCGGTAGCCGCCGTGGATGGCGTGCTCCAACCACCTGGCGTCTTCTGCTTGGCCTCGTTCTTGATATGCGTAGGCGGCGGCGCGCTGCACCGCAAGTGAGGATTCTTTTTCTTTGAGCACCGCTGAAAAGATGTCGAGCGCTTGTTTGTATTGGCCCAGTGCGCGCTCGCACTCGCCGAGCTGCACGCGCGCGGCAAGCATCGACGTGTCGCTTGGGGGAAGCTCGGGGTTCTTCGCGCCGGCTTCAAGAAGTTTTTGGTAGGCCTCGCGGGCTTTCACGAGGTAGTCGCGGGCTGCGCCGCTGAGGGGCTTGATTGGTGAATTGGCGGAGTTGGCCGTGGCCGTGGCAGGCACACCGCGCAGCGGGGTCGCGGCTCGCTGTGCGGTGCCGAGTTCATAATAGGTTTGGGCCAGCCAGACGCGCGTCGGCCAGTCTGCCTCCGTCTGGCGCGCCGCGATGCGATCGAGAAACTGGGCGAATGCGGCGGCGATTCGTTCCGCCTGGCGACCGCGCCCCGACTCGCGCAACACCATGATCTGCTTTTGCAGCTCGATGCCCAGGCCGACATAAATCCGCGTCAACTGCTCCGAAGCGGCGCCGCCCTCTGCCCCCGAAGTCTGCACCGCCTTCTCGAGCGCCTTCATCGTGGCGACGGCTTTCTCATCTTGTGGCGGCGAGACCAGCACGAACGCGCGCAATGCCGCCTTGTATGTTTCAACAACGAAGGCCGGATGCGACGCTACCGAATGCCCCTCGTTCACAAGAGCTAGCGGGCCAACCTCTTTGTCCTCCAGCAGCTTGATCGCGTCGTCGTAATCTTCGTCGCTCAGGAGGGCCTGCACGAGATACAAACCGGCTGCCGCCACAGTTTCGCTCACGCTGCCCGCCGCGCGCGAAGCCTCAAATCCATCGCGCATGTATTCGACGGCCGATTGTTTGAGCTTCGTAAGTGTGGCCTCGTCCGGTCGACTGGTCCCGCTCGACCGCGCAAGCTCCAGGTACCGAATCCACATCGCATTGCCGAGCTGAAGCGCTAGCCGCGGACGCGATTGCTCAGAAGCGGAGCCCAATAACTTTTCGGCTTCCTCGATGCGATCGTTGCGAATGGCAAAGCTTACGAGCACGTTGAAGGCCGCGTCGGCATCGTCGGTGCCTGGCCAGCGACGTGTGATGAACTCGGCCATGCCGGCCATGCGGCGGGCCTCGAATTCGGTCGCCGCGTTGTCACCGCCGGCCGCGGCGGCCCTGCTGTAGAGCTGCTCGAACGCGGCCATTGACAATTTCGCGGCCGAGCTTGCCGCCGGGTGATCCGGATAGCGCCGCGCAATGAATTCGCCCAGCACTGCGGCGCGATAATAATCTTCCGCCTCCCAATACAGCCAGCACAGAAAATAGCGCACCTCGTTGACCAGCTTCGCGTCGGTGTCGTCTTCGATGAGCGTCGTGGCCAGGCGAAAATAATGCCGGGCGTCCTCTTTACCTTGCTGCATCTGGGTCTTGAGTTCGGGCACGCCCTCCGGATTGTTCTTCTCAGCAGTGGGCAGCGCAAGCCGCGCCGCGTTGTAGGAAGCCAGCGCATCCTTCCCGAGGTCGTACGCCGCTTGAAACGACTTCGGCTCCTCGCGCTCCTCGCCCTCCTGCGGATCGAGCGCCGACACGGCCGCGCGGGCCGCAAGTTGATATTCACTGGTCGACGCGGCCACAAGGCGATAAGCGTCCCGCGCCTCGGCCCGCAGCCTTCGCTGTTCGATCGAGCCGGCAGTCAGCTTTTCCGCTTTTTTCTGCAGTGCCTCGGCCAATCGGAACCGCACGGCCAGCCATTCGCGCAGCTTTGTCTCTTCCGGCTCGGCACTTTCGAGGCAGGCCCGGCACTCCTGGATTGCCGCATCGTATTTTTCCTGCGCTAGGA
Organism: Lacipirellulaceae bacterium; assembly: GCA_035249585.1. Lineage (GTDB taxonomy): Bacteria > Planctomycetota > Planctomycetia > Pirellulales > Lacipirellulaceae > JABDGM01. The sequence goes on along the minus strand of DATFGJ010000540.1, from coordinate 5,711 downwards.
ATACTTCCGCTTTGCGATCCACGGCGCTCGCGATGAGCCTACGAAATTCAAGCACGACGTTCGGCGCCGTGAGAACGTCTTCGTAACATCCCAGTGCCATCTGGTATTCGCCAATGGCTTGATAACACCGGCCCTCATACAGTCGCGTGTAGAAACCGATTACGGAGTTGCTCTGCGCGAATTCTTCGTGAACGGCCGCCAGTGCCTTCGCAGCCGCCTCATGACGTGGCCGATACTCCTCATCGTCCGGAGGAAATGTTTGGGCCGCTTCGAAACCAGTTAGGGCGGACAAGTAGCGCAGTTGCGCCACGCGAAAGCGATATTCCTGCCGCTTGATTCCCTGATTGGCTTCTGCGTCCGAAGACGAGGTGGGCGGCAGCTTTTCCAATTCGCTGCTGTATATGCCTGCCGCCTGTTCGAACGTAGCCCGCGCATCATCATAGTGGCGCCGCGCCTCGCGGGCCTGCGTCACGCGCTCGGCGTCATAGGCCGTCTCGTTGGGAAGTTTTTTGGCGTTGGCCATCACCTGCTGGCCGCGCTCCAGTTGCATCATGCCCAGCTGCATTTGGGCCTGGGCGCCCTCGACGCTGTCTGGATTATCGTGCGCGAACTGTTCCAGCTCCGCGCGCGCCTGGTCCAGCAAGCGGCTGCGCGTCGCCGGGTCCGCCGACTGGCGCGATTGCTCAATGAGCACGACTCCGCGGTGATACGGAATCTGGTTCCGAAATTCCTCGCCAACAAGCGGGCTCGTCTTCATCCGCTCCAGATAATCGAGCGCCAGCTCGTTGAGCCCGCGCTCTTTGAGACCGCGAAGAAACTCTTCAGCCGGCTCGGTGCCGAATGCGGCAGCGGGCAAAATTGCGCCAGAAAGAACGGCCAGAAGAATGGCGCGACGGAACACGGCGCAAGTCGACCGCGGGCAGATCGTGCGTTGAGTGGCCTTGATATCCGGCAGCCGCATGAACCAATTCCAGCTTCATCGTTGCGTTCGCGCTCGCCCCAGATTCATTCTAACGGATGATCGGCGCGATTCTACGGGGGCAATAGCCGGACCGCCACAGCGCCCGGGCCAGAGGGTCCACGGCTTCGCCGCTGTGCCGGACCCCGGACTAATCACACTCGCGTTCAGCAGCCAAGCCAGTCGACCTTGTCCGCGGCATCGTCAGGCGCCGTGTAGGCGATCAAGCCCAGTCGCGATAACAGACCCTGCGGCAGCGGCACGCTGCGCAGCGCCTCATCAATCGCGCTATCGGCTGCGTGGTGCGAATACGAAAGCGCACTCACCGAAGTTCCGTTTTCACTTGCGGCAGTCGGCTTTCGTCCGGGGCCATGCAATCGTGAATTTGAATACGACATCAAAGCATCCACCAGTACACCCGAGTGGAGGCTGCTTCGGCTCATGCAGCTCACCACTCCCTCCCAAAGCACGACGCGTCGCTCCCTACCCGTCGTGACGATCGTCACAGGTGAGTAAGTGAGTAGGCGAGTAAGTGGGTAGGAATGGAATCTGAAACCTACTCACCTGCTCTCGTACTCACCCACCACCCACAGCCCCTGTAGAATTCTATTCGTCAGGGCACGCCGCACTATTTCAAGTATGGCTCAATGCGAGCAGGTTTTTTCGCAGACGCTGGCGGGCTCGGCTCACACGTGATAGCACCGTGCCAAGCGGAACGCCGAGCGCGTTGGCCGTTTCCTGGTGCGTTAGTTCACCGACGACGACCAACAGGAGGGACTCGCGCAATTCCGGTGGGAGTTGAGAGAGGGCCTGTTGCATCTCGTCCGTGAACCCGCCTGTTGTGGGGTCCATGGCCGCGGTCGGCACTTCGAGGGGGCCATCCCCGACGAGCACCATCCGCCGTCCGCCGCGGCGCCAGCGATCGATCACGCGCCGCCTCAAGATGGCTGCCAGCCACGCCCGCTGGCCGCGGCCTCGCTCGAAGTTCGCCCGGCTCTTCCACGCACTGCGCAGTGTCTCCTGGACCACGTCCTCGGCATCGTGAGCGTCGCCCACCAGGCGGTAGGCAATGCGGTAAAGTGCCGGGGCGTGCTCGTGGATCAGGACGACAAAGTCGCTCCGCGAAAGCGCCACCCGTTGCCTCTCTCGTTATCTGTTCCGTGTGATAACCGGTGGCCAAGCCGTGACGCATTGTAACACATGGCCGCGATTATCAATCACCTTTTCGAGAGAACGTGATGCGCTTATTCCCTAGGCCGAGAAAATTGGAATCCGCAACGCGACGAGCCAGCCACGGCCGTGCGAACGTTGTCGCAAGCTCAAGCGGCAAATAGAATTAGAACGTAGGCAGGCTGTGCCTGCGTTGGCCAGGCTTTCCAGCCAGACGATCCTCCTTTCCAATTTGAAAGCCTTATCGACCGCTAATCCGATTCTGTCGGCCTTGAAGGCTGACCTACGGCTTTGCTCCGCTTCGAGGTCACCAAGCGACCCGCTCGAAACTACTTCTCCCGGCGAGAACAATGGCGGCTTCTACTGCTCGTCATGTCGCTGGGCGTGGTGATACTTGTGATGCGCGAGCTGCGCGAGCCGGAAAACGTCGCGCGGGTGTCCCAGGTGTTCGCTCGCGACGGAACGACAAATGGAAACGCGGGGGAGAGTCCATCCGAACGGCCGAGTCCCAAGAACGGTTCGGATTCATTCGAATCCGCCGCGCCCGAAAACGCAAATCGTCGCATCAATTCCGACGGAATCAATTCGTCAGCTGCACTTAAGCTGGACGAGTTGTTGTCGCTGGCCGGCTGGACGCCCGAACGCTTTGCAGAATTCACCGACGGCGAGCCGTTGAGCGATGCTGAGCACGATGAGCTGATCCAGCTCCTGTGGCGTGTGCGAACGCTCGACAATTCGCACCTTGAAGACACCGCCCGCGAGCCGATCATGATTCGCGGCAAGATGTATCCTTTATCGGGCAAGGTAAAAACCTTCGAGCGGCACGTGCTTTCAGCCGAGGATGCGACCCGGTTCGAAATGCCGGCTTATTACACGTGCGGTGTGGGTTCCGAGGAAGGACCCGTTGTTGCCATCGTTGTTACTGCGGCCATTCCAAGACGTTGGGAGCAAATTGCCAACCTGGATGAACCGGTACGCCTGTCGGGTTTATACGTAAAAAAGTTGCCCAGTGTAAACGATGAGCCAGGCACTAAGAATCCGGTCGAATTATTCGTCGCCAAGCGCATTGCCTGGCATCCGGAAACAGCGCGCGAGCCGATCGTTTCGCTTGGAATGTCGGTCCTTGGTTCGCTCGGAATGGACGTGGGTCTTCTGGACCAAGTCACGAGCCGCGGCCGCCTGCACACTAGCGACGCGGCGGAAAAGGCCCGGTTTAACGATCAGCGCGAGGCCTTTTATCAGATGCTGGATGCTGCCGGTAAAATCGGCGCGAATCAGCTCGTTCGACTTGCGAATTCGAATTTGGAACCGATTCGCGCGCAGTGGGAGCAAGAAATGAAGGAAACACCCGACGCCAACCGACGCGCTTTGGCACACGAAGTGATCGAACGCGCCAAAGCCGGCCGCTACAGCGTCGCGCCCTTGTTCAACGACGCGGCCCGGCAAATCGGGCAGCTCATCGTCGTGGACGGCGCCGCGCGCCGGGTCGTGCGCGTTGACCTGAGTTCTGGCGGCGACGGCGGCGCCCCAAGCGATGTCGCGCGCCGCTTCGGCATCGACCATTATTACGAAATGCAAGTCTTCACGGATGACTCGCAAAACTACCCGCTCGTATTCTGCGTGCGCGGCCTGCCGCCCGGCCTGCCGGTTGGCGACGACCTGCATGTCCCGGTGCGCGTCGCCGGGTTCTTTTTCAAGGACTGGCTCTACACAACTCGCGGCACTCGTGACTTGGACACGGGCGAACTTGATCCGCGCAACGGCAAGCAGCAGCACGCGCCGCTCTTGATCGGCCGAGCGCCAATTCTTCTGCAGGTTGAAGACGAGGGCAGGGGGGCGGCCCAGCTAATAGGCGGCGGGTTGTTTCTATTGGCCCTGGGCGGCATCTGGGGGGCTGCCTGGTGGCTTTCCCGCAGTGATCGCCGCTTCGCCCAACGACGTCGAAAGGCCGCCAATTCGTTGCCGCCTGGGCAGTCGCTAGACGATCTCAACCTGCCGCCGGCGGATGAGCCGATTAATTTTGGTAGCGGAACCGGCAGGAATTCCGATGATCCAGGTTCCGGCTGAAGTCTTGCGACTTCAGCTACGGTCCTGACTCGGGTCAATTACAATGAATAAGCACCAAGAGCCAATCATCTTGCCCGGGCCCGCCATGCCTGATGCCGCTCGTGAAATTGCCGATCGATCGTACTCGACCACGCCGCCGCGGGCGTACCATGCCTGGACGCCGCGGTTCTGGAATGGCATGGATTTTTCCACGTGGATGCGGCTCCTGGCGCGCAATCGATTCGCCATCTCGCCGAGCCGCTGGCCGCTGGCCGCGTCAATCACAGTCTCCAGCGCGCTGAACAGCTTCGCCAACGTGTTCGGCCGACTAGTTTATGGGCACCGAGTGCGCCGGACCGAGCTGAAAGAGCCGCCGCTTTTTGTGATCGGCCACTGGCGCAGCGGAACGACGCTTTTGCATGAGCTGTTGATGCTCGACCCACGGCACACCTGTCCAAATACGTATCAGTGCTTCGACCCGGTTCATTTCTCGTGGACCGAATGGTTCGTGCCCACGCTCATTCGCTGGACGCTGCCGAAGACGCGGCCGATGGACGATGTAAAAGCCGGCTGGGATCGGCCGCAGGAGGACGAGTTCGCGCTGGCAAATCTGGGCGTGCCGTCGCCGTATCTGGCATGGGCGTTTCCGAATCACGGCCCGGTTGCGGATGAGTACCTCGATTTGCTCTCGCTTCCCGCGGTGGAACGGGAGGCTTGGAAGCGAACATGGCGCGAATTCGTGCAGCGAGTGGCGCTTGCGCGCAACGGGCGGATCGTGTTGAAATCGCCTACACACACGGCGCGCGTACGCACGATACTCGAAGTCTTCCCCGAAGCCCGGTTCGTACACATCGTGCGCGACCCGCTCGTGTTGTTCCCCTCCACGCTGCGGCTGTGGAAGTCGCTCAGCGAAGTGCAAGGATTGCAAGTACCGCGCGAGAGCAACGGCTGGCTCGAACGGCAGGTGCTCGATACTTTTGTGCGGATGTACGAGCGGTTCGAACAGGACCGTGAGCTGGTGCCGCGCGGGCATCTTGTCGATGTGCGATACGAGGATCTCGTCACCGACCCGGTCGGCCGGTTGCGCGAGATTTATCGCGAGCTCGACCTGGGCGACTTCGCGGTCGTCGAGCCGCTCCTGCTGCGTCATGCGATGAAGACTCGCGATTACCGCACGAATCAGTACTCGTTGCCGCCCGAGGTGGCCGATCGAGTCCGCGGTCGCTGGGCTCCGTACTTCCAGCGTTACGGCTACAACGGCCACGAAGCAGCGAGTGCTTCGGCATAATAGCAGGCACATTCCGTGTGCCGTGGCAGCGACGGAGCAACTGCATAGTTTTCACGAGGTAAAACAAATCGTGCTTCAGCTGCGAAACACGGGGTGTGCCTGCTACATTATGCCACCCGAGGCGCCGGCATCTTCTTTCCCTTGAGCTGATAGACGTACGCCAGAACCTCGGCCACTGCGGCGTACGACTCCGTCGGGATGGACCGGCCGATGTCGACTTCCTTGTACAGCAGTTGAGCCAGCGGCTTG
>DATFGJ010000539.1:0-5412 GCA_035249585.1 Lacipirellulaceae bacterium | reverse complement strand
GAATCCCGTTAGGGAAGCAACCCATGCAAATTCACGGCACAACGCACATCCATGGTCCCCATGGTATCAACCCGCCGCACGCCCCGTTTCGCGCTCCAGGTGCGCACGAGGCGCCGAGCACGAGTTCTGCGGACCGCGTTGACATTTCTACGGCAGCTGAGGCCGCAATTCGGGCCAGCGAAAGCGGGGATATACGCCAGGCGCTGGTGAATCAGATTCGCTCGCAAATAGCCGCCGGCACCTACGAGACGCCGGCCAAGCTGGATGCGGCCCTCGAGCGGCTTCTGGACGAAATAGGCTGACGATTTAGTTAATTCATCTTGTCGCAACCAGGAAATCGGCTGTGGCGTTGTTTTGCTTGCCGAGGCCAGTTTGCCCGCCTAGAATCAATAAGCGCGCCGGGTTTGTGCGTAACCGGAACTCAGTGCGTGACTTGTGTCGATTCTAGTTCTTGGCTTTTGTCTCAATAAGACGCTATTCGCTCTGCAAGCTGTCATGCCGCGACCGACCACGCCTTTGGCGTAGTGCCCATCGCGGCTTTGTGGCTCGTTACCTGTAGGCCATGTCCAACGACTTCTCACTTGGCGAGGTCCATGTTTCTCTTTCGCCGCAGGAGCGGTTTGAGGAGTATTTGCAAAGCCGGGGAAAGCGAATCACACAGCAGCGGCGGTCGCTGGTCGGCTTCATCTTCGAGCGGCACGATCACTTCAACGCCGACGACTTGATCGACAGCTTCGCCCGCCGGCACCAGGGCGAGAAAATCAGCCGGCCCACGGTGTACCGCACGCTCGACCAGTTGGTCGAGGCAGGCCTTTTGCGGAAGATGACGCTCGGCGGCCGGGCCGTCTATGAGCATGATTACGGCTACCCGCAGCACGATCACCTGTACTGCCAGATTTGCGACACACTCATCGAGTTCAGCAGCGACGAGCTGCAGGCAATTCGCGACGCGGTGGCACGCGAGCACAATTTTCGCGTGACCGGCCACCGGCTCATCATCACGGGCGTATGCGAGGAGTGCAGCCGTAAGCGGCACCGGCGGCAATCGCCACTGGACTTGATTTGACGTTATGGCATCAAGCCAAGCATGTGATAGACTACTGGCATGACGTACGAGATTGACGCAATCTTCGACAAGGGCGTATTTCGCACACTCGAGCCGCTGGCGATTGCAGATGGTTTGCGCGTCCACCTGCATGTCGAAGGCGCGTACGACGGCTCCGAGGCCAGGTTAAGTTGACGAGCAGAACTTGATGAATTCCTCCGCATAGCGGCGGAACTGCCTGTTGAGGGCCCGGACGATGGTTTTTCCGGTGCCGAACACGATCGACTTCTTTATGGCAAACCGTGATCTTCGTTGATACAAGCGCCTGGTTTGCTGGCTCGCTACCTTCGGATCCAAACTATGGGCGGGCCCGTAGTCTTCTTACGGCCGCGGATCCGGAGTTGTTGGTTACGACCGACTATGTGCTGGACGAATACCTTATACTGCTGAAAGTGCGCGGTGAGGTAAGGCGCGCGTCGGAGCTTGGAGGGCGAATCCTGGAAGAAAGAGTTTGCCGGTGATCTGGGTCAAAAAACAGGACGTGCACAAAGCTTGGATCGTCTTCGACTCGTATCGCGACAAGAGTTGGAGTTTCACCGATTGGGTTAGCCGAGTGGTGATCGAGCGACTGAATATCGCCGAGGCGTTCACCTTCGATGACCACTTTCGTGAGTTTAGAAATCTGAGCGTTATCCAATAGTCCGCTGGCCAATGTACGCTGCCGTGTGAATTTGACCTGCTGTGGTGCCTTGAAATGCCTAATTGGCGGCGATTCCGATTTGGCATCCGCACGCTGTTGATCATCACGAGTATCGCGAGCATCGGCTTGTGGTGGTGGCTACGACCAATTCACGTTGAGGAGGATTGGGCAGGTCCACAGTGGGGGTTGACAGCTCGCTACAACCTTCGACGTGGCTGGGATGGACGTCGCTACTATGTCGGTTTGGCAACGCTGACGTATCCGAGTGGACAGCTTGCGGTTCGAGCCAATTTCAATGGCACGGAGCACTGGCCCGTCGTCTTTTGGGCTACTTCGCACAGCGGAATCCCCTTTGGAACTGATGAGCGGCAGGAATATTGGCACGAAGACGGCCGGAAGCTCAATTGCAGAGAATGGATTTCATTTCTCTCCACCGATTACCTACCCCGTCGAATGCGTGGCGACGTGAGAAAGATGGAACAGAAATAGCGCCAGGCACATACCCATTCTGACGCGCAATTCGAGAAGTATGTGCACAATGCGCCAGCCGCAGAAGTTTCAATTTTGGAAGAAGTCCAAGTCTGTGAAATGAAGTTTCGTTACACGCGCAGTTGTTCAATGGTTTTTAAATCGCCGTAACGATTTTGGATGGGGGCGACGACTTCAGCCAAAAACTCATCGACTTGCTGCGCACTGCGCCCGGTAAGCTTGGCGGGATCAACTGCGGCATCAATGTCGACGGCCGCGAAGGTCTTGTCGTCTTTTAGGCGAGCGATGAGGTCGTTCTGGCCGCCTTGTTGCTTGACGACGGCGGCAGCGGCCTGGCTGTGTTGGCGGATGCGTTCGTGGAGATCCTGACGATCGCCGCCGGCGGCCACGGCCGCCATGAGGATGTTTTCCGTGGCCATGAACGGCAGCTCTTCGCGCAAGTGCCGCGCGATCACTTGCGGATAGATTACCAGTCCGCTGGCGACGTTCTGGTACAGAATGAGAATCGCGTCTATCGCCAGGAATGCCTGCGGGATCACGAGGCGACGGTTGGCGCTGTCGTCCAGGGTGCGTTCCAACCATTGTGTGGCGTGGGTTTGCGCGGCGTTGAGCGCCAGGTTCATCGCGAAACGGGACAGTGAGCAAATTCGCTCGCAGCGCATTGGGTTGCGCTTGTACGCCATGGCGGATGAGCCGATTTGATCTTTCTCAAAGGGTTCTTCAATTTCTTTGCGGTGAGCCAGGATTCGCAGGTCGGTGGCCGCTTTGTGCGCACTGGCGGCGATGCCTGAGAGGACATCGAGCACCTGCGCGTCGACTTTGCGCGAGTAAGTCTGGCCAGTGATGGCATAGGTGGAGTCGAAGCCCATTTTCTGGGCGACTAGCTGCTCAAGCCGACGCACTTTTTCGTGGTCGCCGTCAAAAAGTTCGAGGAAGCTGGCTTGCGTGCCGGTAGTTCCCTTCGTGCTGCGGGCTTTCAGAGTTGCGATGCGATGCTCGACTTCAGCCAGGTCGAGCGCGAGGTCGTATGCCCACAGACTGGCCCGCCGGCCCACGGTCGTCGGTTGAGCGGGCTGCAGGTGCGTAAAGCTGAGCGTTGCCATGTCTCGGTGCTGCTTGGCGAAGTCGGCCAGCGCGACGATCACCCCGGCGAGCCGCCGCGCGATCATTTGCAGCGACTCACGCATGAGCAACAGGTCGGTGTTGTCAGTGACGTAACAGCTGGTCGCGCCCAGGTGAATGATGGCGCGAGCCCCGGGACACTGGTCACCGTACGCATGGACGTGGGCCATTACATCGTGCCGCAGCTTTCGTTCGTAGCTTTCGGCGGCCTCGAAATTCACGTCGTCGGCGTGGGCTCGCAGTTCGGCGATTTGCTCGCCGGTTATCGGCAGTCCCAGTTCAGCTTCGGCTTCGGCGAGCGCGATCCACAGCCGCCGCCAGGTGCTGAATTTCCTCTGGTCCCCCCAAAGCGTTGCCATCTCGCGCGAGGCGTAGCGGGAGATTAATGGGTTGTCGTAGACGTCGTACGGCATGGGCAATCAGTTATAAGGGATGCGTGATAGAATTGACCCGGGGTTGAACTGGTTGCTGAAGCGACAGTCCATATTGTGCCAATCTGAGTGTCACTCCACTTCGGGCTCGTCGCTTTCATCGTCATCTTCATCTTGCGCTGGACGCTCGTTGACTACCACGAGAGCCAATGTGATTACCAGGCCGACCACGCTGACCGCCCAGGCGACCTGGCAGGCCGTGACGATGTACTGGATGATCTCTGCGCCTCCTTCGTCGCCCATATTGGCCAAAAGGCCGCCCACCCAGAACAGCACGGTCTGCACGATTGGCAGTCCGAGGGCGAGGCCGAGCAGGGTTTTCGTCACAGAGCGCAAGGTCATCGTGCAACTGGTCGCTGAAGCGACAGGTCCGTTTGCTCCATACTCGGACCGCCAAGGGGTCGGCGTTGGATTCCGCCCCCGTTTTCGCCCAGCCATACGGTAGTGTCAATGCGCCGGAATGATCTAAGGCGGAATATCCGAATAGACGGTACGCTCTGGATAGGTGGCCGCCCGGCTGATCGGCGGCTCGATTGACCGTCGCTGCGTCAAGATGACAATGGAAGGAAGGTCGCATCTAAAGACCCGCTTCGAGCCAGGCATGTTCATTAAATTTCTGCGCCATAAGCAGTTTGCGGCTCTAGTCGTAGCGACGACGATCATCGCAGCTGCGCCAGTTGAGGCGGCAATGCTCCTTTTGAAAGACGGCCGCACGCTCGAAGGCCGTTACGCGGAGCTTACGAGCGTGGCCGAGAACCCGCTTGCGCCGAAAACGCAAGCCGGCGAGGTTGCACTGACGCCACTTTTGGTGATCGACGACGGGCTGCGACGCACGTACATTCATCGCAATCAGGTTCGCGAGATACTGGAGCAGAACTCCCGCCGCGATGTGCGCATCAATATCTGGCAGCCAGTTGCCGAGCGCGGCGCCGGTGTGGGGCGCATTGGCCAGGCGGTGCGCGTGACGCCATTCGACGAGTTCGGCCGCCGCATTTACGAAATGCGAAGCACCGAAGGCCTGCTCTCGGTGGTGCAGGGCATCACGCAAATCACGCCTGTGTATACGAGGGTGCAAGGCTTAACGGGCCTCACGCGTCCAGTCGTTTGGGACATGCGGCTGGCCACCAGCAGCATCCCACGCGACACCCTGAGCCGAATTCTTTCAACCGCCGTGCAGCGCGACGATCTTGAAGGCCGGCTGCAAGTCGTGCGGCTGTACTTGCAAAGTGAGCGCTACCGTGACGCTAGCACAGAGCTCGAGCAAATCCTCAAGGATTTTCCCGAACGGAAAGATTTGGAGCAGGACATTCGGCAGTTGCGGCAGCTGGCGGCGCGGCTGATTTTGAAGGAAATCGAGCTGCGCGCCGATGCGGGGCAGCACCAGCGCGTGCGACTCTTTTTGGATCAATTTCCGAGCGAAGGCGTGGCGGGCGAAACGCTCGCCGAAGTCCGCGAGCGGTTGGACAAGTACGCAGCCGAGGATGCCCGGCGCAAAAACGTGCTGCAGGAGCTGCAAGCGCAAGTCGGCAAAATCGCCGACGAGAACGGCCGGCGGCTGGCCGAGGATTTTGCGAAGGAGATCACCGAGGAAGCGAACGCCGAAGCCATCGAGCGGCTGGCGTCGT
>DATFGJ010000538.1:0-11064 GCA_035249585.1 Lacipirellulaceae bacterium | reverse complement strand
ATCCGCGTGCGTACGTCGCCGCCGTAGAGGCGCGACGTAAGCTCGCGGTCCTGCGGGCTGTTGCCTTCCGTGTCGCAATCGAGCAGGTACAGCGGCACGCGGCCCACGTGCATCAGCCAGACCTTGGCCATCAGGCCGCCGTCGCGCGTCTCCAGCGACACCGTGACCTGCTTGCCGTCCAGGCCGATGGCCGGCTCCATCGGCAGGTTTTCCACGCGCGTGTCTTGATATTCTTCCTGCTGGTAGCCGCTGCCGTCGAGCTGCTGCTTGAAATAGCCCTGATCGTAGAACAGGCCGACTGCCACGAGCGGCACTGCCAGGCTGCTTGCGCTTTTGATGTGGTCGCCGGAAAGAACGCCCAAGCCGCCTGAGTAAATCGGCACCGACTCGTGCAGGCCGAACTCCGCGGAAAAATACGCGACTGGCTTTGAGCCGAGCACGCCCGTTTCGCGCGCCCCCCAGGTAGTGCGCGTGTTGGAAAGATATTCTTTGAGCCGACGGTGGGCCTGATTGATGCGCGTGTAGAGCACCATCTCGGCTGCCCGCTCGGCGAGCTGCTCGGGCGTCATCTCCGCGAGCAGCATGATCGGGTTATGGTCGACCTTGCGCCATTTCACCGGATCGAGATCGCGAAACAGGTTCACGACCTCGGGGTGCCAGCTCCACCAAAGGTTTTTGGCCAGCGACAGGCACTTGTCGTAAAGTGCCTGGGGTGTGATTTCCGTCCAGTTCTGTCGCTCAATGTTTTTACGTGGTCCCACGGCTACCTGGCTCATCGGCAAAAGTTCCTTCCGGCGCGAGACGTGCGGGGGCGCATTGCGAAATTCGACAACCGCTCTGGTGTGCGACTGCAGGTTCCGCGCTCTTTCCCGCCTAACGCCGTAAGTCTGAACGAAAGTGTGCTATCACGGCAAGCCCGAATTGAGGGCTTGGCCGTAAGTGATAGCGACGGCAAGGAATTACGTCAGAAAAGGCAGCACGATCGAGGAGCAATTGGCGAAATAGCTGAATTCGCAGGAAGTCAGCATAAACGCGGGCGGCTGAACTCTTGCGCGGTTCAGCTACCGGTCGGATTCTGCTTCGCCTTCGGTGAGTCGCGAGGCGCCTGGCGCACTTCGGCGAAACGCCGCAAGTCTTCGCACGTCTGCGCGAGCTCGGCCGAAATGGCTTCAGCCGGAAGATAGGCGCCAAAGCCGTTTGCTCCTTCACCATTGGCGTCCTGGGCTGTCGCGGGAGCTGCATTTGCATTGTGAATGAGCTCGACCAGTTCGGCCGCGGCGCTTGGCGTTGAGTTGACTCCAGGCGTGTAGGCCGTTGCGGGCCGGCATGCCGTGCCGTCGTGCAGGTACGCGCAGTTGCGGCCGGCGCCTTTTGCCGCGTACAGTGCGGCATCCGCCCGATGGATCAAGAGCTCGGGCTGCTCATCGGCTTGGATCGCGGCCAGTCCGGCGCTGGCTGTGACCGAGAGCTGCTGGCCGTTGTGTTCCAGGCTGATCCGCGCGACGGCGTCGCGCACGTTTTGTGCCACGTGCACGGCCTGCTCCAGCGACGTATGAGGCAGCAGGATGGCAAACTCTTCGCCGCCGTAGCGGGCGACGGCATCCTCGCGGCGAATCGCAGTGCGCAGCGCCTTGCCCATGGCGGCCAGCACCTGGTCGCCTGCTAGGTGGCCGTGCTGATCGTTGAGCTTCTTGAAGTGATCGACGTCCACGATCAGCAGCGAGAAGGCTTCTTGCCGGCGCTTCCACGCCGCCATCCGCTCTTCCAGGCGATTGTCGAACTCGCGTCGGTTCGGCAGGCCGGTAAGCGGATCGGTTAGCGAGCGAGAGATATACGTTTCAATTTCGTTCGCTTGTTCCTGCAGCCGGCTTTCGGCAGTCTCCAACTTCGACTGCAACTGTTGGTTCGCGCGCACGGTTTCGTCGATCACGCCCACGACGAGCTCGGCCAGCGCCGGGCCAGAGCGGTTTTCATTGCTCGAAAGCAGTTGGCTGGCGTGATCGAGCCGAGCGCGATGCTCACCGACGCTGGAGGACATGTCGTCCGCCAGCGATTGCAGCCGCTTGGCGATCTCGCTGGCCTGGATCATCTCATGCCGGGCAGTGGGAACTGGCCGCGTCTTGGTGCGCCTGAGCCACATTCCGATCGCGATACCGGCCGTCAGTTGAATGGCGCCCAGAAGACAACCGCCGAGGATTAACAACAAGGTTTGGCTGATAATGAGCATGGCCGAAATTGCAAACCTCAGGATTTGGTGCAGGGACCGAACTCGTCTGAATTCAGCTCCGTAAGTGCATTTCGCCGGACTCGTAACATTCAGCTTCCATAGACCGGGCGCGCAGCGAGGCTGCCGGTCTGAAGCGCTTCATTTCCAGGAAAACGTAGGTTATGGCGGCACGAGTGGATCGGCCCGTTGCTACCGGTTATCTGGGCCGCCGCCGACGGCCAGCGTCCTTGCGCGCGGCAGAATGGTTATGCGGATTTTGCGGCGAGGCGCGACAACGGGCGCACTGGCGTTTCACTGCCGAGCGGGAGTCGTTTCTGGTAAACTAGGATGCAAAGTCGCCGACTGTTTTCGAGCTGCGTCGCCATGAAGCTATCTGCTACGTACGGGACCGGTAAGTTCGGTCTTTCGTTTGAGCTTTTTCCGCCGAAAACTCCGCAAGGCGTGGCGAACCTGTTTCAACATGTGGCCCGTCTCGTCGAGTTTCGTCCCAGTTTCATCACGTGCACTTATGGCGCCGGCGGGTCGTCGCAGGAGACGACGCTCCAGATCGTCAGCCGCGTTCGTCGCGAGTTCAAACTGCCGGTTGCCACGCACTTGACTTGCGTGGGTCGCACTGTCGGCCAGCTGCGCGATTATCTGCAGGCGGCACGGGACGCGGACATCGAAAATGTTGTGGCCCTGCGCGGCGATCCACCGCGCGGCGATACGGAATTCCGGCCAGTGGAAGGCGGCCTGCGGCACGCCAACGAGCTGGTCACGCTGATTCGAGCCGAGTTTGCAGAATTCGGAATCGCGGTGGCCGGCTACCCCGAAACGCATCAAGAAGCGCCCAGCCCGGAAGCCGATCTTGCCAACTTAAAGCGCAAGGTCGATTGCGGCGCGGATGTCGTCGTCACGCAGTTGTTTTACGACAACGATGACTTCTTCCGCTTTCGCGATCGCTGCCGCAAGTTGGGCATCCGCGTGCCGATCGTGCCGGGCCTGCTGCCGGTCACCAATTTTGCACAAATCCAACGAATCACGTCGCTGTGTGGGGCGAACCTGCCGGCTGAATTCATTCGGCAGCTTGAAGCCGCCGGGGATGATGCGGACGCGCAATTTGCCGCCGGCGTCGAATTCGCCACGCGTCAAACGCAAGGCCTCATCGACTCCGGCGTGCCTGGCATCCATTTCTACGTTCTCAACCGCTCCGAAGCGGCGGCGGAGGTGCTGACGAACGTGCGACTGCCGTCTTAGCCTTCGTTGCAATGCGGTCAATTTGGCGACCAGCCGGTCCAGTCACGTGGCGGTTCGATGGCGCGGTACTAGCCGGCGGCTACTCGTCGACACACAATAGTGAAAGCCACTCATAGACTTGGGAGCCTCACGCGTGGCCGATTTGGTTGGGAGAAAGCTGAAGGACTTCGCCGTGCTGCGCCGGCTTGGCCGCGGGGCGATGGCGGAGGTCTATCTCGCGCAGCAGACGTCGCTCGGCCGGCAGGTGGCGCTGAAGGTCCTCAACGCCGAGCTGGCGCTCGATCCGAACTACGTGCGGCGCTTCCATCACGAGGCGCGGGCGGCCGCCGCGCTCGTTCACGGCTGCATCGTGCAGATTTACGAGGTGGGCCAGGAAGACGGTGTTCACTTCATCGCGCAAGAATACGTGCCGGGCCGCAACTTGGGCGAGGTAATTCGCGGCAGCGGGTCGGTCGCACCGCAAGTGGCGCTGGATATCATGCGCCAAGTCGCGTCCGCGCTTCAGAAGGCGGCCAGCCAAGGAATCGTGCATCGCGACATCAAGCCAGAAAACATCATGCTTGCGAGGAGCGGCGAGGTGAAGGTTGCCGATTTCGGCCTGGCCCGCGTTCAGGGCGACGGAGGCGTAAATCTCACCCAAATCGGCGTCACCATGGGCACGCCGCTGTACATGAGCCCTGAGCAGATCGAAGGGCACGCGCTTGACTCGCGCAGCGACATCTATTCGTTGGGCGTCACGGCGTACCACATGCTGGCCGGCGAGCCGCCGTTTACAGGCGAGTCGCCGCTGGCAGTGGCAGTGCAACATCTCAATCAACCGGCGCCGCCTCTTGCGAGTCGTCGGCCGGACGTGCCCGCGCGGCTGGCCGAAATTGTGGAACGAATGCTCGCGAAAAAGCCCGAACACCGTTACAGCGATCCGACGGTATTGAGCCTAGAGCTCAATGCGCTTGCCGCAGACGGCGCGGAGCAAGGCTGGGCCGGGGCGCCAAATCAATCATCGCTGCCGCAATTGCTTCAGGCGGCCGACAAGCGCGCTGAGGCCACGACGCGGCTCGACGACCTCATGAAGACGTCGGCATTATTAACGCCGCGGCGCACGTCGGGCGGGCGCGTCGCTGCCGTGATTCTGGGCTGCCTTCTGCTTGGAGCGGCGCTGGCGGCGATCAGTCGACCGAAATCATTGCTGGCCGACGCGGAAACTGGACCGGCGCGGCGCGATACCGTGTGGGGCCAGCTTTATCAGGCGAAAATGGTGGACACTGAATCGGCGTGGCGAAAGGCCAAGGATTTTCCCGGCGCCACGGCGTATCATCAGAACCTGGCAAGACAAGGACTTGTGTACCACTACTTTTCACGCGCTCGCTACGACGAGGCGATTAAGCCGCTCGAGGAGTTGGCCGCGCTGGGCGATACGGAACCGATTTTTCAAGCGTTTGGCATCGCTGGTCTTGTCGTGGCGAATGCCCACTTAGGCCTCGACGAACAGGCCTATCATGAGAATCAGCGGCTTGGCCCCGACAAACGCGCGCTGCTCGAAGAGCAAGCGCCTCGAATGGCCGAATTGTTGGAAGAAGCAATCGACGAACTGGTCAATCGTACGTCATGACGCCTTAGATAGCCGGACCAGCTTGGTCCGGAATCAATAGCCTGACCAGTTTGTTCCGGAATTTCTGACCGGATGATTTTGCCCGCGTGATTGACCCCGCCAATATGGCCGGGCTATCTGCGCGATTCACGACGCGGCCCGCATACGCGGCTTCTTATGATCACGGCGCGGTGGCATCGCAAAGACGTTCGATTCGCGCTCGCGCCGCGCGGCAAGCTGGCCGTCGCGGAATAGCATCCCCGCAATCAGAACCCACATCAGCAAGAATCCAATCGCCAGTGCTGTTGGGATCAAGGGAAAGGGCATGGCGAGCGCTCCTGCCGCGGGAGAGCCGTAGGAAGCCGACGTACGAACGGCGCACTCCGTACACCTCGGGTCGGCAGTCCATGCCTCAGTTGGCTTATCGGACGTCGGGCCGACATTCCTCAACCTGACGTCTCACTCTCCTCCCGGTTAGCGGCAGCCGCATCGGCGGCAAATCCGGCGCGGCCGGCGTGAACAGCTTGTCCAGCCCAAATCGGGTCCAGATTTCGCAGCGCATAAAACCGACAGAATATGTGTACATAAGTATAGTATTCGGCCGCGCTTTCTGCTAGCTTTCGGCGTATTGGGCAACATTTGCGGTCTCGTGGCCCGCTGCCTGTTTTTAGGCGATTCCGGGCACGCGGGGTGTCGCGACCGCCGGACTGCAACACAACGACCAAGGAGTCGGCCGTGGTTCGTTTATTTCATGTCGATCAGCGCGAAAAGCTGCGCAATCCGCAATTACCGGACAACTGGCCGGACGATCCGGATGATCCACAGGGTTTTCCAATTCCCGACGATTCGCACTGGGACGTATTCGTACCGGACGACGACGAATTCGATCCACTGCCTGAGCCGGGCGACTTCTGGATTGAGCCGGACGAGTAGCTCGGAGCAGAGTAGGTGCCGCGAGCCGAGCGGCACTTGGCGAACGAAGTCGGCCTCGGCTCGGCCGACCTACCATCCCGTCGAAAGGCACCCATGCTCCCTATTGAACTAGTCCGTGAGATTAGCCGTTTGCTCGATGAGGGCGAACTTTCGCAGCGCCAGATTGCTGCGTGCTTGGGCGTCGGCCGGACAACCGTCGGCGCGATTGCCAGCGGCCAGCGTGGACTCAACCGCCATGACGAACTGGATGAAATGTCAAGGGCACGAGCGGGTCGACGGCGCCCGGTGCGATGCTGCCGCTGCGGCTACCGGGTTTACATGCCGTGCTTGATCTGCATTGCGCGGGAATATCGGCAGCAGCAATTGTCCGGATTTCGGCCTCCCGAAAATCGAACCAAACGGCGCAAGCGATCCTCCCGCGCAAGTTCTCGGGCCGATTGAATACCCTTACTCTCGCCGGTACACTTACTGGGGCCTGCTTCGAGAGGGGCCGTTACGCCGCCCAGTGAGTAGGTGAGTAGGTGCCGCAATACGCATCTAGTTACTTACAACGCCAACGAGCTGGAGGGACGACGATCGATGACGAAACCTGCGAAATTGATCCTGGATTCCGGCGAACTCGAGCTGCCCAATATTGTCGGCACAGAGAATGAAAAGGCCGTCGACATCTCCAAGCTGCGGGCCAAAACCAGCTACATCACGCTTGACGAAGGCTACATGAACACTGGCGCGACGACCAGTGCCATCACGTTCCTCGACGGCGAGCGTGGCATCCTGCGCTACCGCGGGTATCCGATCGAGCAGCTTGCGCCGAATTGCGATTTCATCGAGGTCGCCTATCTCTTGATTCACGGCGAATTGCCCGACGCCAAGCAGCTCGACGAGTTCCGCGGCAAGCTGCGCCGTCACACGATGCTGCATGAGGACATGCGGCTGTTCTACGACGGATTCCCCCGCGACGCGCATCCGATGGCGATCCTCAGCTCGGTCTGCGGAGCGCTGTCGACGTTTTACCAGGACTCGCTCAGCGTCAAGGACCCCGAGCAGGTGAATCGCTCGGTGTTACGGCTCCTGGCGAAGCTGCCGACGATTGCCGCGTACGCCTACAAGAAATCGATCGGGCAGCCGTTCGTGTACCCGCGCAACGATCTCACTTACTGCGAAAACTTTTTGCGGATGATGTTCGCGGTGCCCACGGAGCCGTTCGAAGCGGACCCCGATTTTGTCGATGCGCTGAACCTCCTATTGATCGTTCATGCCGACCACGAGCAGAATTGCAGCACGTCGACCGTGCGCATGGTGGGATCGTCCGAGGCGAATTTGTTCGCATCGGTTTCGGCCGGCATTTCCGCGTTGTGGGGACCGCTGCACGGCGGAGCAAACGAGGCCTGCGTCGCCATGTTGCAGAGAATTTTGGACGATGGCGGCAACGTCAAGAAATACGTCGACATGGCCAAAGACAAGGACAACGATTTCCTGCTCATGGGCTTCGGCCACCGCGTTTACAAGAACTACGATCCGCGGGCGACGATCATCAAGTCGGCCTGCGACAAGCTGCTCGCCAAGCGGCACATCAACGACCCGATCTTCGACATCGCCAAGCAGCTCGAAGACGTTGCGCTGCACGATCCGTATTTCGTGGAGCGCAAGCTGTACCCGAACGTCGATTTTTATTCAGGGGTGATTTACCGGGCGATCGGCATTCCGGTGCCGATGTTCACCGTGCTCTTCGCGATGGGGCGGCTGCCCGGCTGGATCGCGCACTGGCTCGAGATGCACCAGAATCCCAATACGCGCATCGCACGGCCGCGGCAGATCTACACGGGCTCCAAGGAGCGCGCCTTCGTACCGATCGACCAGCGAGGCTGACCAGGCCGGGGTCGGGAGTCTTCAACTTCTATCGGCACAACACTCCAATGGACGATGCGAAACGTGCGCAGGCGGCGACTCCCGACCTCCTGAGCGCGACAACGCAAATGGGTCGGGCTTCGGCCGTGACCTCAGCCGAACGGAGTCGTGCGCTTAATCAAATTGAACACCGATCGTTTCTATCACATCGAAACGAACGTATCGTCTGTTGAAGACTCCCGACCCGGCTACTCCAAGTCCTCAAAGTGGGTCTCTGAGTGCGTGACCCACACGCCGTTTTCTTCGTAGCTCACGGTCGAGAAGCTGCGCAGTGCGCTGGCTACGTCAAGCAGCTGCTGAAGCTGCGGGATGAAGAAGCCGGCCTGCAGCATCATCGGCGAGGGCGGCTGCGCCTCCTCATCGTCGCCATCCTCATCTTCCTCTTCGACTTTGAGCTTGCCGATGGCCACGTCGAAGCCGTAGTCGATCCAGGGGCGGAACAGGTCGATGAACTGCTCGAAATTGAAATACGAGACCATGGCCGCCGGACGGTTCAGGTCGAGCGACGTATCGACGTCCAGCTCGGTCTTGCGCAAGAGCCGCTCGGACGTACCCGGCATGAGGCTAATGGCCGCGACCGAGTCATTTAGCGCGGCATTCACGGCAATTTGCGAATCGACGCCCCATTCCTCGGGGAACTCGTAGACATATGCCGTGCCGGCGCCTTCGAGCTGTCGCTTCTTCGGCTCGGGCAACGAGAAATCCGGCACGTCGTCAGGATTCATTTCGCGCACGATCTGGATCGCTTCGCCGGCGATGTCGAAATACTCCGTCCACGCCTTGCGCAACTCATCGGCATCGCTCACGCCCGCGATAATCGCGAACTCCAGCATGGGCAGCGGCTTGGGCGATTCGGGCATTGGGCGGAACCAACGCTTGCTTTCGGCCGATGTATCCATCACCAGCGCGCTCTGGCCGTCCTGCAGCGCCGGGATGAGATGCTCCCGAGTGGCTTTATCCAGCCGCCGCAGCAGCGGCAAGGCACGCTCGCGAACCTCTTGATATTTGGCCCAATCATCGGGCTCGGCTTTGCTCTCGGCAATTTTCTCGACCCGCCCGCCAATGCGCTTGATCCCATCGACCATCGCCTCGTAATCCTCTGGGCTGTCCTTGGTGCGCGCGGCAACGAATAGCATCGGACTGCCGCCAACGTGGTTGAGAATCGTCAGCCGCTTGGAGCTGTCGGCCATAGGCTGCGCGCTCGATTGGTATTGGAAGCCTTCGTAGCCGCGGCTGGTGAGGAACGCGACCATCGCAGTCTCGCTCGGTTCGCGCATGTATTTCTTGAATTGGTTTCCCAACGAGCGAATGTCTGCCACGAGCGCGTCGCTGTCTTCTTCCGGAATTTCAGCGGCGCCGAGAGCCTGCTCGGCCATGCCGGCCAAATCGTCGATCGTCCGCTGCGGCGAGCTGATGCCCTCAGCAAGTTTCTTGCTGATGTAGCCAATGGAGGTCACGCGCTGGCTGGCGTGCTTCTCGAGCCGCTTGATGGCGGCATTCCCTGCGAGCGAATTGCCCTGGCCCATTTTTTCGAGGTGATCTGTCGAGCTGCCGACCGAGAGAAGCACGAAGTCGTCGACGATGCCCAAGGCCACGACCAGTGTTTTTTTGCTGATGATCGGCTGCCACTGCTCGATTTGCTCGAGGTCATCCTCATCGGCTTCTTCGCGCATCTGATCCCAAGGGATCATCGAGCCGTCCAGCCGCAGCGTGAGAAATTCGTTTCCGCCTACCTGCTCGCGCTGCAAACGGGGCGAAAGTTCCGGCTGCTGCTCGTCGAGCTGGTTGCGGATCACCGAATGCAGCTCGTCGAGTTTTCGCTCGGCCCGCGCGTTATCCTTGATCCGCCAGCCCCACACGAGGCTGGGAACTTTGAACTTGTCGGCATGTTCCTCGAGCAGCTCCATCAAGCGGGCGTTCATAAGCTCGCCCGAGTCCTGTTGGGCGGCCGCCGCTTCGATGCCCACGCTGCGCTGCAGCGAGTTGAGCTCCATGAACAAGTCGAGCGCGCCGATTATATCGGCGCCGCCGTACAGGAACATCTCGTCGGAAAACATTTCCTTTACGAGCGCGACTGCCTCCTGGCCTTCGGACGATTCGATGTACTCCTTGACCTGCGCGATTTGCGGCACGTTGGCTGCCTGCCATTGGAACGTGATCTGCATCTTGATCATCTGAATGAGCGGAATCTCCATCAGCCGGTCGAAGGCCTCGCTCTCCAGCAAAATGTCGAGCTGCTCCTTGATGCGGAGGCTGGCGGAATAGACGGCCGCGTCGGCCGGCACCATGCGCAGCGAACGAGCCTGTTCGGCCAGCGGCGCCGCCGGCAGCCGAGTCGCGCCAATGAAAAGAGCCACCAGCGTGAACAGGATGCAAAGCCGACGATGCTTGATCATGGATTTCCCCTTATGGTAAGCTGACGGTCGTACGTCGTTTGTATAGAAGCAGTCTGACGACTCTCCTGCCGGTTGTAAACTACCAGAGCAAGTGGGCGGATATCTGAAAATGCAGGCCTCAGGAGTTGGCCAGTACGGGTGCAAGCGAATCGGTCCCGCTGCGACCCGCGTTTGCTTGCTCCTGGGCCGGCGTATTATATTTTAGGCATAGGAACCGATGTTATGGGGCATCAGTTACCGCCCGATCTTGATAGCCGCGTGCAAGCATACGTCGGAACCAGCGGATATCAAAACGAAGACGAAGCCACTCGGTGCCCTCGGGGAGCGTAATCAATAGAAGCTCCCTCGCTGGCACGAAGGGAACCGCATCGCGATCGAGAGAGCGCGCGAGGTCTATCCAAGCCGCTTGAGGACGAAGCGGTCATTTCGCGTCTCCGAGCCCGGCTTTCTAAAGACGGATTTGCCGAGTGATCCCCCGTGCGGATCGGACGCCCATCGCCGAATCGGAGTTCGACGACATTCTGTTCGACGGACTGGTCGCTTCAGCGACCGGTACTCAAAAATAATACCAAACGGTACTTGGCAAAGCCCTCGCCGCGGCTAAGATGTGCGTTACTGGACGTGCGTATAGCAAAGCACGTCCACTCGTCATTCTCAAAAGCGTGGGAGGTTGCCATGCTCATCATAGTCGACAATGCCGGCCCGGCCAGAACGGCCCAGGCACTGCAAAAATTGCGCGAAATTTTCGGCTTCGCGGAATTCCGCGAGGGCCAAGT
>DATFGJ010000537.1:0-2692 GCA_035249585.1 Lacipirellulaceae bacterium | reverse complement strand
CGAGGACATTAGCTCCGAAACCATGCTTGCGCTTTTGAAAAACATCGATCGCCTGCACTCAGATGCGCCCAAGATCGCCGGCTGGCTGCGCGTTGTGGTGCGGTGCAAGGCGGCCGATCACCAGCGAAAGATATTTCGGTCGCGCGATAAATTGCCTGCTGTGGCGGATGCCTATTCCAACGGGCGGGCTGCCGGCAGTCCGTCGGCCCCGCTAGAGGCGGAAGAAACGCGCATCGACGTGCTTCGTGTGCTCGACGAGCTGCCCGATCGGCAGCGAATTGTTCTTGAATGGAAGTATTTGGACTCGCTTCGCGTGCGGGAAGTGGCCGAGCGATTGGGCGAGAGTGAGAAGGCGGTGGAGACAGTGTTGTACCGGGCCCGTCGCGAGTTTCGCCGGTTGTTCGAGGCGAAGCGGCCGGGACAACTTGCAGTGCCGGCGACAAGCCAGCAGGGGTCAGATTTTCCTCAACCATCGCAGTCGTAGAAAAATGGCGACGGACCACGATCAAACTGATGCCCAGGACGATGACCAGTTGTCATGGCTGCTGACAGCGGCGCACGATGCGCCGCCGATGCGCGCCGAGTTTATCGCTGCGCTCGACGAGCGGCTGGCGGCCGAGTTTGGCGCACGAGGTCGAGTGAGTCGATATGGGGCTGCGGCCGGCTCGTCGAACGGAGCGCATGGAACGGTTCCAGTCGATGTAGTGCCTGTCGAACCCTCCGCTAGCTCGGCTCGACTGAGCTCGCCGCAGGCCTCCCAAAAAGGGAGGGGAACGTCGAGACGCCGGTGGGCGATCGTCGGAGCGACTGCGGCTTCGCTAATGGTTGCGGCGGCCGTGCTCACGGATCCGCCGGCTTGGGCGGCCGCGTTTCGCGCGCTTGTGCGGAGTATCGGTGATTTGACGCTTGGCGGGCAAGATGATGCGGCTGTTAACGTTGACGTTGCGGAGGAGCTAGCGCAGGGCGATGAGGTTAACGTCGCAACTGTGCCAGCGCGGCGGCAGACTAAGCAAGTCGATGCTCGACCGCCAGTTGAAGTTGTTGCGGGACCGGCTGCTGCAGCGGTAGAAAAGCCACAGGCCGTCGAACCACGGCCCCCAGTTGCCATTGCGCCAGCGTGGGAGCCGTTTGCGGAGCCGCTCGCGGCTGACGCGCTTTCGCGGCGAGTTGATGAGGAACTGGCGGCGTTGTGGCGAGTGAACGGAATTCGGCCGGTAGGCCCGGCCAGTGACGCAGAATTCATGCGGCGCGTTTTTCTTGATCTTACCGGGCGCATTCCCAGTGTGTTCGAGGCCCAGGAATTCCTGGAAGATTCTTCACCGGACCGGCGCGAGCGGTTGGTCGATCGTTTGCTCGCGCATCGCGATCATGCCACGCATCTGGCCGCAGTGTGGCGCGAGATTTTGTTGCCGAGCGACGTGGATTTGAGCCGCGTGGGCGGGCCGGTGAAGTTTGAAGAGTGGCTGGCCGCGCGGTTCGCCGAGAACGTCTCCTATGCTCAGATTGTACAAGAGCTCTTGCTGGCCGAGGGGCGTGTGGCCGAGTCGGGCCCGCTCTTGTTCTATGCGGCCTTGAAGCTCAACCCGGAAGAATTGGCCGCGCGCACGTCGCGGGCGTTCTTAGGCGTGCGGATGGAATGCGCCCAGTGCCACGACCATTTCTTCGACGACATTTCGCAGCACGACTTCTGGAGCTTCGCGGCGTTCTTTGCCCGAATTTCGCGGCCGCGTGGGAAGATGGAAATGACCTCGCCCGTGCTCGCCGTGCGCGACAATCAGCAGGGCGACGTGACGATTCCGGAAACCGATGAAGTTGTGCCGCCGCGCTTGCCGCTCTCGGCCGCCCCAGTGCACGATACGCCGGATGGTCCGTCGCGGCGCAAGCAATTGGTCGACTGGCTGACGGCGCGCAACAACGGCCAGTTCGCGCGGGCCACGGTCAATCGCGTTTGGGCGCATCTGTTCGGGCGCGGCCTCGTGGAGCCGGTGGACGACATGCGGCCGGCCAATCCCCCGATTGCGCCCGAGGTGCTGGAAACGCTCGCGCGCGACTTTGCGGCCAGCAACTTTGATCTGCGCCGGTTGCTGCGAGCGCTGGTCCTCACCAAGACATATCAGCTTTCAAGCCGCTCCGAGGAAAATGATCCTTCGCGTGGACTGCACTTCGCTCAAATGAACATTAAGAGCTTCACGGCGGAGCAGCTTTACGATTGCATTGCCGTGGCCACGCGGCAGGAGACGAGCCTGGCGGGTCCTGTTGACCAGCCGGGCTTGCCGAGGTTCTCGGATATGACGAGGCAAGGTTTCATCGAGCAGTTCCGCGCCCCGGCTGGGCAAGCAACTGATTACCACGCCGGAATTCCGCAGGCACTAACGTTGATGCATGGCGGGCTGATCCACAGCGCGACCGACGTGGCGACGAGCGGCTTGTTGAAATCGCTGGCGGCTCCATTTTTGACGGATGATCAGCGACTGGATGCGCTGTTTTTATCGACGCTGTCCCGTTATCCAACGGATTCAGAGCGCGAATTAATGCTCGTGCAAATTACTGAGGCGGCGACGGAAGCGGAGCGCCAGCAGGCGCTGGGCGACATACTTTGGGCGCTGCTCAATAGCGCGGAGTTTACATTTAATCATTGATGAACAGATTTTCTATCTCACGCAAAGGCGCGAAGGCGCAAAGGCAAGAACGA
>DATFGJ010000536.1:0-5347 GCA_035249585.1 Lacipirellulaceae bacterium | reverse complement strand
TGATCGTGGCTCTTAGCGCTTTCCGATTGGGCACGAGCGAGCGGGGTACTGGCGGATTCCACTACATGGCCACCAGCGACCTGCCGATACATTACGACCTGAACACCTCGCCGGGGCGGATCGACCTGGGCCTGTCGGATGACGTGAGTAGGGCCCTGGCGAAGGACTGGCAAATCTATTCCCTTCGTTTGCACGCGGGCGAAGATGCCAGCTGCCTCAATCTCTATCGTCCAACTCAGCCGCGCGTGCTGGGTTTGCCGGATGCGTTTATCGAGCGCGGCGGTTTCGATTGGTCTACGATCGCAAAAACGGAGGCCGACAGCGAACGCCAGGCTGAATTCAACGACAACCCGTGGCGAATTCTGCAAATAACGTTGCCTGTTGATGAGAGTGGGCGGCGCATCGTTCCCGTCGTGCTCGATGCTAACACAGCAACATACAGTTTGCATCTGGACGGCGTCGGAGCGCGATTTACGATTCGCGACGAGGCCGACCAACCTGTCACGCTGCAGGTCGTCGGCCTGCTCAAGAACAGCGTTCTTCAGGGCAACGTGCTGATGAGCGAAGCGAACTTCGTGCAAGTTTTTCCCGATACCGGCGGATACCGTTTCTTTTTGTTCGAGTCGAAAACCCCAACAAGTCCACAAGTAGCCAGGCTTCGGGACAGCACGCCATTGGACTTTCTGGAGGACGCATTGGGAAATGAAGGTCTGCACGTGATCGATGCCGAGCGGCAGCTCGCTCAATTCATGGCTGTTCAAAACACGTACCTTTCTACCTTTCAAAGCCTTGGTGCGCTGGGGTTGTTGCTGGGCACCGCGGGATTGGCTGCAGTGCAGCTGCGAAGTGTGCTGGAGCGGCGGGCGGAGTTGGCGCTCCTGCGAGCCGGCGGCTTTTCCCGCGCTCGATTGATGCAAATGGTCATTGGGGAAAATGCGATTCTCCTTTTGGGCGGCTTGGCGGTTGGGTGTGTTGCCGCTGCTGTGGCTCTAGTCCCTCAATTTGCGCCGCAGAATGTAAGCATTCCCTGGCGGACTCTTGCCGCGATGCTCGGCACGATTGCGCTGATCGGGCTTGCGGCCGGCTGGCTGGCAACCCGCAACGCGCTGCGCGCGCCGATCTTGCCGGCGCTTCGCGGCGACTAGCTCGGGGCCGTTTCCAGGGTTAAAGTGAAGGACGCCCAATGGTGGATTCGGCCTGGCGGCCGACGCCAAATTGTTCCTACCCATGTGGCCGCCTGCGCGAAGGATTCTTCTATGCGGAACACTCTGCTGCTGTTTGCCGCGATTGCGCTGACCGTTCTGTGTTGGGGGCTGTATGGCCCTGTGCTGCAGACGGGACAAATGGGGATGTCGACAACGAATCCCCCAACTCCTGTGCGGCTGCGGCCATTTGTTTGCGTCGGATTGGCTTATTTTCTTATCGGGGTAATTGTTCCGTGGCTGTGGCTTTACTTGCGCGGAGAGAAAGGAGATTGGACGCTCACCGGCATCCTGTGGAGCTTCGCAGGCGGAGCGGTCGGGGCGATCGGGGCGCTGGGAATCATCCTCGCGATGACTTTTGGCGGGCATCCGATTTACGTGATGCCCCTGGTGTTCGGAGGCGCGCCGGTTGTCAATGCGTTTCTCACGATCTACATGGCCCGCCGGCTCAAGGAAATCGGTTCGGTATTTCTTGCCGGTTTGATCATTGTCGTCATCGGAGCGGTGGTTGTGCTCGTATCGGCGCCACACGGAACGGCGCATGCCGTCAAGCCGGCAGTTGGCGCCCAGGCGGAAGCGGCCGCGGGCATTGGATTTTGGACGTGGATGAGCCAGATGCTTTCGATCGCGCTTACGATCGTTTGCTGGGGCGCGTATGGTCCCGTGCTGCACCGGGGCCAGGCTGCCATGCACCATAGCCGCATGCGTCCGCTCATTTGTGTGGGCCTGGCATATTTCTTTATTGCGGTCGTCGTGCCAAACATCATTCTGGCCGAGTCGCCGGAAACCAGCACGTATGCCAGCTGGGGCACAATGTGGGCTATCGGCGCCGGCGCCTTCGGCGCGGCTGGCGCACTGGGCATCATCATGGCGTTCAACGCGGGCGGGCGGCCGATCTTCGTGATGCCGCTGGTGTTTGGCGGCGCACCGGTCGTGAACTCGTTGTACAGCGTGACTCGTAACAACCTGTGGGGCCAGATTTCGCCGCTCTTCTGGGCGGGACTCATCCTGGTCATTGCCGGCGCGGCAATCGTGCTTGTGTTCGCACCGCGCGGGGAAAGCGGTCGAGCGCCAATGGTCGAGAGTCGAGAGCCGAAAATCGAAGGTGAAGGGCGGAAGTCGGAAGGTGGAATTCGGAGCGAGCCGGTTACGGGCGCCTGAAGTTCCCCCTTCCATACTCCGCCTTCCACCTTTCACTTGTACGCGAGTGCCTTGTCGCTGATGTCTTTGCGACACCAAGCACCGCTGAAGCGGATGCTCTTCACCGCTGTGTAGGCCTGCAACTTTGCGCCGGAGATGCTCGGACCAAGCGCGGTAACGCCCAAAACGCGGCCGCCGTCGGTCATGACCTGGCCATCGCGCAGAGTTGTGCCGGCATGAAACACCTTTACGTCCGGCAGGCGGGCTGCATCTTCCAAGCCACGAATTGGCTGGCCCCGCTCGTAGCTGCCCGGGTAACCCTCACTCGCCATGACGACGCATACGGCCGGTCGCGGGTCCCATTCCAGCGGAGGGACCTCGTCCAGCCGGCTGTCGACGGTCGCTTCGAGCAAGTCCAGCAGATCGCTTTTCAGTCGCATGAGCAGCGGCTGGCATTCAGGGTCGCCGAATCGGACGTTGTATTCCAATACTTCCATGCCCTGGCTGGTAATCATGAGGCCGGCGTAAAGCACACCGCGGAACGGCCGGCGTGAGCGCTTCATCTGGTGAATCGTGGGCACGAGGATCTTTTCCTCAACGCGCTCCAGCAGCTTTTCAGTCACTAGCGGCGTGGGGCAGTAGGCGCCCATGCCGCCCGTGTTGGGGCCTGTGTCGCCGTCGTGCGCCCGCTTGTGATCCTGGCAGGCGGGCAACGTTAGCAGCGTATGGCCATCGGTAAGCGCCATCACGCTGGCCTCGTGGCCGTGCAGCCGCTCTTCAATGATGATCTGGTTGCCGGCGTCGCCGAATTCTTTCTTAACTGCGATCCTCTCGACGGCCTCGAGGGCTTGATCGCGATTATCGCAAACCACGACGCCCTTGCCGGCAGCCAGGCCGTCGGCCTTCACCACGAATGGAACATCATCGCGCTCTCTCAGGTAGGTGATGGCCGCCTTGGCATCGCGGAACACGCGATAGTCGGCCGTGGGCACATCGGCGTGCCGCAGCAAGTTCTTGCAAAACACTTTGCTGGTTTCGAGCTCCGCTGCAGCGCGCGACGGGCCGAAGACTCGCAGCCCTGATTCCTGGAAGGTGTCGACCAACCCGGCCGCCAGAGGCGCCTCAGGGCCGACTACCGTCAGGTCGATTTCGTTTTGCCGGGCGAAGTCGAGCAGCCGCCGCACATCGGCCGCCGCAATGTCAACACTCTCGGCGTCGAGCGCCGTGCCGGCGTTTCCCGGCGCGACGAATACCCGCTCGGCGCGCGGACTTTGACGAAGCTTCCAAGCCAGCGCGTGTTCGCGGCCGCCGTTGCCAACAACTAAGATCTTCATGATGCGAAATCGGAGCAGCTTTGAACTAAAAGTGTAACCGAGAAAGGCTGTGCTCGAGAGAGCGAAGCTCGTCTCTGAGCCTATGATCTTTACATTTTTCTGCGCGGCAAGTGCTGGCCGTCCCCGATTCGTCAGGACGCTCTAAAAAGTACAATAATCCGCCTGCTGCTTTTATTTTCCCTCGGGGGACGTGGACAGATGCGCAAAATCCTCTGCTATGGGTATTGCGCATCTGTAGCGATTTGGATACAGGCTCCAGTGCGGCGTGCTCGAGCGGTTGGGGCTTTCGGTTCTTGAATTTCGCCCACTAAATTTTTTTCTTTTTTCTCGTGGGGCGAAACTCGGCCAGTTTCGCCCCAGCGCGCACGCGCAAGTCGTTTGCTGGCTGGCGGTTGGTGCGTGGGGGTGGGGCGAAACTAACTCAATTTCGCCCCGGGGGTGGGACAAAACTGTTTCCAAGTGGGGCGTTATTCGTCAGGAACTTTGCGGCTGGCGCATCAGTTGTCCAAAATTCCCCCACATGCTTTTGGCCAACTGATGCGCTTTGGGCACCCGATGCAAACGGGCCGATCGGCGCGCAGCGGTAGCGCACGTTGCTTGCATCAGCTGATGGCTGATCGCCTGCCGTCTGAGATCACTTGTTCCGTTTGCAAAGAACAAGACGGCGGGGAGTGCCCGCGTGGCCGCATTGTAGCATAATATACGGATGTATACAATCTGTTTTTCGGCCACGGCAAAAGACAAGAAAGAGCTGCCTCCTGTTCGCCCTCGTGTCCCTGCCTCTCCATGGCGAGCCTTCGGCCTGGGCTTTCAGATCTCGCCCTTTCAGGTCGATAGAGTTTCCTTTTTCTTTCCGCTAGAACTCCCGGCCCTGCGCGATCGCGCGCTGCGACTGGACCGTCAGCCGTTTCGGCACACCACCGTACATCGCCGGTCACATGTACGCTGGAAACGGCGAGTGAGCGATGTGAAAACGCGCGCAGGCAATTTGATCTTTACCCGCTTGCCTTTGGTGGTTGAAAATGACGTTGTTAGGATGCGGCTGTGAAAAAATGCAGTAGCGGTTGACAACTTGGCAGCGGAGCAATAAACAAAGGGTAGGAAGATTGTGAAAAATGTCACAATCCCCTGACCGGCCGACAGCGATCTTCCTATAACCTGTTGCAGGGCAACGGATTGCTTGGTCGCCGGGCATGGCCTCGTGAGCCGTGATGGCGTGTTTTCCCGACGCGGGATTTTGCCGCCCCGCGCTTCTGCCGCCGAGAGCTCCGCCGCCCCGGATTGGGCCTCGGCACAAGGTGGAAAGATGGTCGATAAGAGCAAGATGAGCGTGGCAGATATATTGGCTGCCGCGCGAAAAGCCGACGCCAAAGGGGGCGCATCTGCCGACGCGCCCGCGGCGGAAACGGCGCCGGCGCAGCCCGAGTTGAAAGAATCGTCGGCGCCTGCTGCGCAAATTGCTGCGAAGCCCGCAGCGACCGCGCCCGCTGCAAACAAGCCAGGCGGTGCACGGCCGAGCGTCGCGGAAATGTTAGCGATGGCGCGCGGCGAAAAGTCGGCCGCTCCAGCTGCTGTGCCACCGGCTGCGAAAGCAAAAGAAAAACCGGCCGCAAAACCGGCGACCGCCAAACCGGCGGCTTCAGCAGCCAAGGCGGCCCCGGTGAAAAAAGA